>JAKIYB010000294.1:0-1953 GCA_022708765.1 Armatimonadota bacterium
CGGTGCGCCCGCGAGCCAATCCCCACCCCGCGGCGGCCACATTACAGCAGGAGCTGCCGAACGCCTTCGATAATGATCCCTCAACAGAGTTCGTGGATGCCGGCTGCAACGATCCCAACAACGCCCCCCATCCGGTCTACCCCGGCGTGCTGCAATGGAACAGCGCGGATGACGCCCGGAAGATGGTCGTCGCCTATACCCTCACCGCCGGCAGCGATGCGACGAAAGACCCGCGCGACTTCCGCCTGTTGGGCGCGAATGCCCCCGGCGGCCCATGGACGGTGTTGGACACACAGACACGCGTAACCTGGCCCACGCGCGCCACGACGAAAACATTCACCGTGAAAGCCCCCGGTGACTACAGCGTATATCGTCTGGAAATCACCGCCAACACAGCCGGCACACCGTCCATGCGCGTGGCGGAATTCGCGCTGCTGGACGCAAAAGGCGCTGATCTCACCGAGGATCGCCGTTGTCTGGTGACAACCCGAAACGAGGCATGGGGGATCTTCTACGCGCTGGACAAACAGGTCACCATGCTGGAGAAAACGCCGGTACCGACGATGGTAGGCCTGCCGGCGACGCCGAAGAACCGCCACCGTAAGATCATAGAAGTGCGCATTAACCCGAAAGATGACGCGTCGGCTGTGCTGCAAGCACAGATCAATGCTGCCGCACAAGAGTCCGCGGGCAGCAAGCCGGTGGTGCACATCCCGAAAGGTAAATACACCCTGAACCGCACCGTCACGGTCCCGGCGCTCAGTGATCTGCAATTGATCGGCGATGGAGTCGGCAACGGCACCGCGCTGAATTACGGTGGCGGCGATGGACCGCTGCTCCGTCTGGTGGGTCCCAGCCGCGCCACTCTTCGCGACCTGGAGCTTTTCGGCGGCAGCGCGAATGGCGTAGATGGCCTGGTGATTGAACATGCCGACCAGGACGGCGGGCACATCTATACCAATCAGCTATGGACGCGCGGCGCCGCCGCCCGTTAGCACATGTGCGGCACCGCCGTGTTGATAGATGGACTGGAACGCAGTGATGTGACCATGCTCTGCGGCAGCTACGCCTACTGCCTGCGCGGGGTGCACGTGCGTGGCGGGGCTGCCGGATTCAAAGCATCCAACCAGATCGCCTTCCTCACCGGGGGCATCAGTAACGGCGCACGTATGCTCGACGTCAGCAACGGCGGTAAGCTAATTGAGGAAGCCTACTGGTATGAGGGCGACTGGGACTACCCCGCCGCCCTCATTGATCTACCGGCTACCGCTTCCGGGCACATCTCCGCCGCCGCCCTCTGGTATCACATGGCATCGCCGAAACAACCGCTGGTATCGGTAAATGGCTTCGACGGCCAGTGTATCATCGTCGGCAGTAACCTTGACCACCGCAATAAGAGCTATATCCGCCTCACCGGCGATGGGACAAAGGCATCCGTTTTCCTCGCTGCCAGCTCGTTTTTCGAAGGCGGCGAGGTGCCGAAGATCGAGGACGCCTGGGTAGACCGAACTGCGCCGGCGGCCAATGCCGTGCTGTTCGGGTGCAACGGCGCTACCATGATCAACAAGGTGCCGCAGATGCTGCCCGATGCCGATGTAGTGCGCCGCAGCCTCGCCCAACTCCGCTCGGTGCGCATCCGCCCGCCCTTCGACAGCCCGCAGGGCGTCACGGACGTGAAAATCTTCCGGGTGCAGGTCACCGGCGGTGACGGCAAAGACGCGATACGTATCGAAGCCAGATAACAGGCTGATTTCATTCAGTCAAGGAAAGGTAACTAACCATGACCGATACCACCCTCACCCCGCGCTTGCGGGTGCATCGCGATGAGGACGCCCTCATCCTCCGTCACCCGATGATGAAAATCATCTGGGATCTGGCGCGCGGCGGGCGCATGGCCTACCTGGAGGACGCCCGCACCGATGTGGTGCTCCTCGACGCCCGCGCCGGCGGGCC
>JAKIYB010000294.1:1963-6092 GCA_022708765.1 Armatimonadota bacterium
CTGCCACGATATCCGCATGAGCGAGTATTCTGCCGAGATCGAGGTGTTTGAAACCGCGGACGGCGAGGCGCTGCGGCTCATCTTCACCGTCGCGGCGCCGGAGGTGTGCATCGAGCGCCATCTCGCTCTCCGCGCCGACTCCGCGTGGATCGAGGAGCGCGTCTTCCTGCGGAACGTCAGCGACCACGACCTGCTCATTGACCGCTACCCCGACTGGGAAGCACAGGGCAAGACCGCCGTCGCTGGTGACCTCTACCACTGGCAGGTGAATCCCGGCGGGGTGGATTACCTGCTGGAAGGCCTGCGCATCGGCGGCGACTACGCCGGCACTGAATACGTCACCCCCGCCTGCGGTTACCCGTTTTTCTACAACCGAGGCCATTTCGCCGAGATGGGCGACACCGCCATCACCCTCGTCGGCGGGCATCACGGCGCGGTGCTGCCCTGCATCATGGCCTATCACGAGGAGAAAGGCGCCGGCCTGCTCCTCTCCTGCCTGCATGACCGCAGCCTGCGCTACGTGCGCATGTATGCCGACCAGGCCGCGCAAACGGGCATACTCGCATCGCAGCTCTGGTGGGCGCGCTGGCTCGCTCCACGCGAGCGCCAGGAGGTCGCCGTCTGGCACCTCGTGCCCTTCGCCGGCGATTATGGCCCCATGCTCGACGAATATCGCCACTGGCTGGCGGCGGCACACGGCATCACCCCGCCCACCGAGCACTGCGCCGATATTGATGAGACCTTCGTCGCCTGCATTCACTCCATCCTCATGAACGGCGTGGGGCACATGGATCTGCTGCAGCCCTACATTGATCGCGTGGCCGAGGTGGGCGCCACCGCCTTCTGGATGAGCGGCACCTTCCTCGACGCCTCGGACATTGAGCCGAAAGCGGTGAAGAGCCGCTGCATGCCGGTGACGGATGGCGAAAAATATACCCCCACCACCCGCTACGGCGGCGCGGAAGCCCGCCAGCGGCTGACGGACTATATCCACGGCAAGGGCTTGAAATTCGTCATCTGGGTCACCGGCTACGGCCTCACCGGCTTCGACCCCATCTATCAGCAGCACCCCGAGGCCTTTGTGCGCCTGCGCCGGCCCGTGTGCCTGACCGCCGACAGCAACCCGAGCTGGCCGGGCTACGATCTGCGGGTGGGACGCTATGACGACTGGATTTACCCGCCCTTCGGCGGCGCCACCATCGGCGGCGACACCACGAATCCCGTGTGGCGCCAGTTCTGGCTGCACAACCAGGAATACTGGGCGGCGCATGGCGTAGACGGCATCTTCTTCGACAGCTTTAACCCCATGCCGCCTAACTACGCGCTGCGCCCCTGGCCGGGGCAGATCAGCCTGGAGATCATCAACCTGCAGCGGGAAGCCCGTCGGCGCGCGCTGGCGGTCAACCCCGGCTTCTTCACCTTCACCGAGGGCGGCGGTTACCTGATGGCCACCGTCAACGACTTCACCCACACCTGGCACGGCTCCGGCCCGCCGCCGCTGCCGCCCTACCGCACACAGCCACTCACCCCGGAGGAGGAGGCTCGCTTCCTGCGCGACGAAGCGCTCTCCATGATCCCCGGCGCGCGCGCCTGGGCGATGGTCTCCGAAAGCGGCGACAACCAGGGCGGCATGCCCAGCGCCAGCCGCCCGCGCGTGCTCTACAATTTCTTCAGCGGCCGTATGCCGGTGCTGGGGATGTATGGCGCCGGCGCGCAGCCCGAACCCATTCGCAATGAGACGGATTACTGGGCCTACTGGAAGCCGTATCCGGCGGATCAGCCGCATCCGTCGGAGGCCGCGCATTGGGAGCGCGTGAAAGCCATGTGGCAGCTCCGCCAGGCCCATCCCGAACTCAAATCCGGCGCCTTCGACATCGCTCACGCCGCCGCGGGCGATCCCGCCGTCCACGCCTTCCTGCGCGTCAAAGACGCCGCCGTCACCCTTTGCGCCGTTAACTTCCGCACGGAAGCGACCACCTGCGCCCTCACCGCCGACATCACCGCCCTCGGCATCGCCCCCGATGAGCTTCTGCATCCGACCGACCTGCTTACCGGCACGGCGCTCCCCGCCTGCACCGGCGCGGAACTGGCCGCCGGCTACACGGTGACCATAAACGCCCGCGACGGCGTCGTCCTGAAAGTGAGGTAACCGGGCGTTACTCAGTAATTCGGTGACACACCCCTCTCCCAGAATTGGGAGAGGGGCAAGGGGTGAGGGAGCGCGCGGGAGCGCGCAGTAACGTGAGGCATATCCATTTCCCCCTCACTTTCCTGACACTCTGGTGTCAAACAACATAACGACCTGTCCTATGGAGGCACGTTCATGCGGGTCCTGTTTCTGGCGCTCATGGCATTAACCGCCGCGGCCCTCGCCGCCCCGGCCTTCACCGAGGAGTTCGTCGGCCCCTTCCCCAGTTGGAAGAACGTGCAGACGGACTATGGCGCGGTAGGCGACGGCGTCGCCGATGACACCGCCGCCATCCAGAAAGCGCTTGATGAACTGCGCTACCATAAGCAGCACTGCGTCCTCTACTTCCCCGCCGGCACGTATCGCGTCACGCAGACCGTCGGCACCAAACGCGGCGCCCATCATGAGTGCCTGGGCATCACCGTCGTCGGGGAAGATCCCGCCACCACCATCCTCACGTGGGATGGCCAGGAGAATGGCATCGTCTTCAAATACGACGCCTGGTACTCGAAAATCAGCCGCCTCACCCTCGATGGCCGGGGCAAAGCCGCCGTCGCCCTCGCCTACGGTGATGCCTTCTCTACCTACAACGAGACCTCCGACATGGTCTTCAAAGACGTGCAGGTTGGTATGTCCATGGCCACCGGCGGCCACGGTCAGGCGGAGAACGCCGTGCTGCGGTGCACGTTCCTGCGCTGCGCTACCGCCGGCATCCGCACGAATAACTACAATTCGCTTGATATCTGGGCCTGGGACTGCACCTTCGAGGACTGCGGTTACGGCCTGTTCAACGGCGCCGGGAACTTTCACGCCTACCGATGCCTCTTCCTGCGCTCGGTCAAGGCCGACATCGGCACCGCCAACCTGATGACATTCTCCTTCATAGACAACACCTCCATCGGCTCGCGCTGCTTCCTCGATTTCGCCAGTGGCCACTCCTGGGGGTCGTCCACCACTATCTCCGGCAATCGCGTTATCGAGCCCACCGGCGAGTGGGCGCTGCGCCTGGGCAACGGCGGCCCCTACCTGGTGATGGATAACGTCTTCAAAGCCCGCGCCGACGCCAAAGCCCCCTACGTGGGCATGACCTGGGGCGATCAGACCTTCGTCGGCAATACCTACACGCTGGAGAACCCCGTCAAAGAGGCCGGGCGCTTCACGCGGTTGGATGAGAAGGTTGTTGACCCCAACACTATTGACGTCACGCCGCCCGTCATGCCGCCCACGCCCCCGCGCCGCGAGCGCTTCGTCTACGACGTGCCGCGCGGCGCCGACGCGAAGACGATTCAGGCCGCCATTGACGAAGCGGTGAAGCTGAAAGGGCAACGGCCCGTCATCCACTTCCCCATCGGCATCTATCAGCTCAATCAAACCCTCACCGTGCCCGCCGGCCTCGACCTGCAGATGGTCGGCGACGGCGGTTCGGAAAACTCCTCCGTGCTGCGCTGGACCGGTCCCGCCGGCGCGCCGCTGCTGCTGCTGGAAGGCCCGTCCGTGGCCGTGGTGCGCGACCTATCCATCCAGACCGGCGCGGCGACGGGCGTAAAGATCACCAACTGCGACCAGCCCGGCGGCAAAATCTTCGCCGATCAGCTCAATGTGACCGGCGACAATCCCGCCGTCAATCCCGCCGGCCTCGTCATCAACGGCGTGGAGGAGAGCGACGTGCAGCTCCGCTGCCTGCAGGGCGGCACCTTCTGCACCGACTGGGTGAAGGTGGTCGGCGGGCCGAAACGCGCCGCCGGCAACGATGCCCCCGGCCAGATCAGCGTCTTCTGCGGCGCCACCGGCTCCGCCGACCGCCAGTACGCGGTGGAGCGGGGCGGCCGCCTCGTGGTGCGCGGCGTCTATCACGAGATGAGCGGCGACGCCCCCCAGGCCATCCTGCTCAATGACCGCGGCATCCTTAACGTGGACGCCACCCGCTTCTCCTACAAAACC
>JAKIYB010000295.1 GCA_022708765.1 Armatimonadota bacterium
CCTCCCCCTGATCTGCTACAATACCCCCGACGACCCGCTCAAGGAGTGCCCGCATGAACGACCGCCAGCGTTGCCGCGCCGTGTTAACCTATCAGCCGTACGACCACCTCCCCGTAGTGCATTTCGGCTTCTGGCCGGATACGCTGCAGAAGTGGGCGGCGCAGGGGCACCTCACGCACGAGGAAGCGCGCACCTGGGCGGACGGCAACCCTACCGATGCCGCTATTAGCGCGAAGCTGGGCTTCGACTTTAACTACTACGCCTGCTATCACCCGCACACGCGGCTGAAGCCGGCCTTCGAGTCGCGCGTGGTGCGCGAGTTTTCCGACGGCTCTCGCCATGTGCTGGACAGCAACGGCGCCATCGTGCTGCAGATTCCTGGCGCGCAGGGCATCCCGGCGGAAATTGACCACCTGTTCAAAGGCCGCAAGGAGTGGGACGAAGAGTACAAACCCCGCTTCCAGTTCGACACGGAGCGCGTGACCAAGGCCTGGGTGCGCGTGAATGATGTCATGCTCCCCTTTGATGACGGCGGCCTCGATTTCCTCCGCCGCGACGATCGCGATTACTATTACGGCCTCCATTGCGGGAGCTTGTATGGCCAGATTCGCGATTTCATGGGGGTGGAAAATTCTTGTTATCTGCAGGCCGATGACGAGGAGCTCTTCGACGAGCTCATCGAAACGGTGGGCGATCTCTGCTACCAGTGCACAAAAGCCGCGTTGGAATCAGGCGCAAAATTCGACTTCGCCCACTTCTGGGAGGATATCTGCTTCAAAAACGGCCCGCTGATCTCCCCTGCCGTCTTCGCTGAGAAGCTAGGGCCACAGTACAAACGCATCACTGACCTGGTGAAGAGCTACGGCATCGAGATCATCAGCCTGGACTGCGACGGCCTCATTGACGCGCTCATCCCCACCTGGTTGGCGAACGGCGTCAACACCATGTTCCCCATCGAGGTGGGCACCTGGAACGCCAGCATCGCCCCGTGGCGCGCGCGATACGGCAGGGAAATACGCGGGGTGGGGGGCATGAACAAGGTGGTCTTCGCTTACGACCGCGCCGCCATTGACGCCGAGGTCGAACGCCTCAAACCCCTCGTCGAACTCGGCGGCTTCATCCCTTGTCCCGACCACCGTATCGCCCCAGACGCCGAATGGGATAACGTCCGCTACTACTGCGATCGCCTGCACGCGGTGTTGGGGTAATTTTAAAGTGTGCCATGCAAAGAATTGGCTTGCTTCCCCATAACCCTGGTGAAGCGGGGAGTGGCACGTGTATGGCAGCGAGTCTGGAAGCCGACGCAAGTCGCGTACTGGGGAAATATCAGGATCCGGACGCGATTCTCATCTGTTTCTAGACCCGCTGCTGTTGCTGCAACCGATTTTGACTTTAGAGCCCGCCTTCAGAGGCGATAGGGAATACCCCTAACTCCTCAATTCTTCATCCCCTGCACCGGCGCGGGTATCCGCCCGCCGCGCCGGATGAACGGCGCGCTGTTCAACCGGCTCACCGCGATGACCGGCGCGCGGCCCAGCAGGCCGCCGAACTCCACGCTATCGCCCACCGTCTTGCCCGGCACCGGGATGATGCGCACGCCGGTGGTCTTGCCATTCACCACCCCGATAGCCGCCTCGTCGGCGATGATGCCCGCCAGCGTCTCCGCCGGGGTGTCGCCAGGCACGGCGATCATGTCCAGCCCCACCGAGCACACCGCCGTCATCGCCTCCAGCTTCTCGAGCGTGAGCACACCCTCCTCGGCGGCGGCGATCATTGCCGCATCTTCGCTCAACGGAATGAATGCGCCGCTCAAGCCCCCGACGTACGACGACGCCATCGTGCCGCCCTTCTTCACCGCGTCGTTCAGCAGCGCAAGCGCCGCCGTACTGCCTGCTGCCCCGCAGCGCTCCAGTCCCATCTCCTCCAGGATTTCCGCCACGCTGTCGCCTACCGCCGGGGTGGGGGCGAGTGAGATATCCACGATGCCGAAGGGCACCCCCAGCCGCCGACTGGCCTCCTGCGCGACAAGCTGCCCTATGCGCGTAATTTTGAAGGCCGTGCGCTTGATCGTTTCTGCCATCACGCCAAGGTCCGCGTCCTTTACTCCTTCCAGCGCGCTCTTCACTACGCCAGGACCGCTCACTCCCACGTTGATTACGCACTCCGGTTCGCCGTCACCGTGGAAGGCACCCGCCATGAAGGGATTGTCCTCTACCGCGTTGGCGAAGACCACCAGCTTGGCACAGCCGATGGCGTCGCGGTCGGCGGTGAGTTCCGCCGTCTGCCAGATGATTTCACCCATCTGCCGCACGGCGTCCATGTTGATGCCCGCCCGCGTGCTCGCCACGTTCACCGAGGAACACACCCGCGCGGTGGCCTCCAGCGCGGCGGGAATAGATTGAATGAGCCGGTGGTCGCCTGCCGTGTAGCCTTTGTGAACCAGCGCGGAGAAGCCACCGATGAAATTCACCCCTACCGCTTCCGCCGCCCGGTCCAGCGTCTCGGCGAAGGCCACGTAACGCTCATCGGCGCATGCCTCCGCCACCAGCGCGATGGGCGTCACCGCGATGCGCTTGTTGATGATGGGAATGCCGAATTCCTGCTGAATGTCTTCGGCCACCGCCACCAGCCGGTCGGCACAGCGCGTGATCTTCCCGAAGATCCGCCGCCGCGCAGTCGCCCCATCATGGTCCGCGCAGTCCCGCAGCGAAATGCCCATGGTAATCGTGCGGATATCCAGCCGCTCCGCCTCGATCATATGCAGTGTTTCCAGCACTTCAAAAGGATTCAGCAATGACATACTCGTCTCCTGATGGGGTCAATCGGCGTTATCGTCTTCTATGAAGAACGTATATCCGCCGAATTGCGGAGGAAATAGACGCCGCCACCAGCCAAGCTTTTTCACTTCAACCACGTGAAATGATGGTGGTATATCTACGGGATTACGAAGTGAGCGGAGCAGCTCATGTCGCACATGGGCGACCGTTTGCCGTCCAGCCTCGTCAGCGGAGTCAGCGGTGATGCAGCGGGTAGCATAAAATCCGACTCGTGATAACCCGTCATCAGACTCAAGAAAACAATTACGACCTTCAACCTGTACAACGTAGGATTGCTTTGCCATGGCCTTTCCCTTACACCCGGTGCATCGCGGTAAAGATCGCGTCATGTTGCACGCGTACCTGCACGCCAAGCGCCTCGCCGACGGCGTTCAGCTTATCCGCCACCTCGCCGATGGCGTGCCGCTCCGGGTCAAGCTCTACCAGCATGATCATTGTGAAATAGTCCTGCAGAATCGTCTGGCTGATGTCCAGGATGTTTACCCCCTGCTCGGCCAGCGCGGTGCTCACCCCGGCGATAATCCCCACCCGGTCTTTCCCAACCACGGTAATGACGGCTTTCATAACACCACCTCACCCCTCTATTTCCGCGTGTCCCTCACAATCCCTTCGCGGGTGCTTGATGGACGGCTAACCGGTAACGTGTCTGACATATCCAGTGGTCTGGTCGTGCCGGTAAGGTTCCGCATCTGTCAGACAAGCAGACACGCTTCGTCACTGAATTGCTGAATTCTCACTCCATTGCGCAGGAGTTCACGCCTGCCGGGCGAAGGTTACATTACACTACCTTTATGGAGCAATGTATGCGTCTGGAAGTTCAGGTTCACGCCCGCGCCGGGCTACTTGGCAATCCGTCCGATGGGTATTTTGGAAAAACGCTCTCCTGTTTGGTGGGCAACTTCAAAGCCCGTGTCACACTGGAGGAGAGTGCGTATCTCTCGCTGCAGCCCCATCCGCAATTCGACCCGCTGGAGTTCCAGAATATTACCGAACTGGGTGTCATATACGGTAAGCAAGGGTATTATGGCGGCCTTCGCCTGCTGCAGGCGGCATGCAAGAAATTTTACGATGAATGCACGAAGCGCGGGGTCCACCTCCATGGCCCGAATTTCACCATGAGCTATGACACCGACATTCCCCGCCAGGTGGGGATGTCCGGCTCTAGCGCCATTGTCATCGCCACGCTGCGCGCGCTGCTGTGCTGGTACGACGTAATGGACCGCTTTAAGCAGGCGGAGTTCCCCACCATCGCCCTGGAGACCGAGCAGGAAGAACTGGGCATCACCGCAGGCATGCAGGACCGGGTGATTCAGACCTATGGCGGCCTGATGTATATGGACTTTGACCGCGATGTGATGTCCGCGCGCGGCTATGGTCTGTATGAGCGGCTGGACGCCAGCTTGCTGCCGCCGATGTATCTGGCCTACGTGCTCAATCCCAGCGACTCGGGAAAGATACACAGCGATGTGCGGCGGCGCTGGAATGAAAGTGAGCCGGAGGTGGTGCAGGCAATGCATACCTTCGCGGGCTTCGCCGATAGCGGCCGGGCGGCATTGGAACGTGGCGACGTGGGCACATTCAGCAGGCTCTTTGACGAAGCGTTTGCACTGCGCCGGAAAATTTTCGGTGACCTGGTGCTGGGACCGGATAACCTGCGCATGACAGAGATTGCCCGTGCGCATGGTCTTCCGGCTACCACCTGCGGTTCCGGAGGAGCTATCGTCGGCGTGATGGGGGATGAACCGCAAAATGCCGCTTTCGCCGATGCGCTGGCCGCGGAAGGCTACCACTTTATGCGCCTGGTTGTCGGTCCGGCGTATCCCTGGGCCGTTGAGCACTGTCGGTAACATGGGTATAACGAAGGTGAGAGGGGGTGCATGATGGCAGCGGCAAAAGATATCATGACACGTAATGTGGTGACGGTGCAGCCGGAGACGCCGGTTGCCGAAGTGGCGGAACTGCTGGCGAACCGGCGTTTTGGTGCCGTGCCGGTAGTTGCCGCCGATGGGATGGTACTTGGCGTCGTCTCGGAAGAAGACCTTGTCGAGCGCGCCTCGCGGGTGCATCTGCCGCATCATGTCTACTTCCTCGGTGCGGTCGTTTACCTGGAAGACCCGCGCAAATTCGAGGCGGAAGCAGAGAAGATCCTCGCCCTGACCGCGCGGGAAATCATGCATCGCGATTTCGCCAGTATCGGGACTGATGAGGTAATTGAAACGGTCGCCACGCGCCTGCTCCGAGACGATCTCCGGCGCCTGCTGGTATTGGATGATCAGGGACGCCTGCAGGGGATCATCACCCGCGCGGATATTGTGCGGACATTCACCACGGAAGGCCGTCTGCCCGACGAGGAGTGAGGAGCGCCGTGGCTGATTTGCCCGCAACGCCGACACGCATGCCCGTGTGGGCGCCGAATCCAGGGGTGCCGCCGGTGGCGCGGGGATTGGCCTACGTCTTCGGCGCGCTGCTTGCGCTGACGGTTAGCCTCTCGATTATTATTGAACGCCCGCCGGACCTGCCTGTTGTGCCGGCGCGCTGGGTGATGTATACCGCGCCCGATGGGCTGATGTTGCAGTATCCTGCCGGCTGGCGGGTGCGCACCGAGGCACAGGGGCAATCGCGCACCATCCTCTTTACCCAACTACCGAACAGCCCGGTGATGGTGCAGGCGCTCATGATCACGCTCTCACACGATATTGACGCCGCCGCTCGCGCCTTCATCGTTAAAGAGGTGGAAAACAGCCTCCGTAAAGACTACCCGAACTATACCCCGACTGCCGTTGAGGGTGATCTCCATCGCTTCACCTGCACCGCCCGCGACTCCAATCCGCTCCGCCTCGCCGGTGGCTGGACGCTCCAGATCCACGGTCACCGCGTCGTCGTTCTCCTCGCCCTCACCCCTGCTCCGGGCTGGTCTACCATGGAGCCCATCCTCGCCGTCATGCAAAAAAATCTCACCTTTTCCTCAAATCCTCACATCCAACCTTGACAAAGTCACCCAGATCTGCGATACTAACACGTCACTGCGGGGTGGAGCAGTCTGGCAGCTCGTCGGGCTCATAACCCGAAGGTCGTGGGTTCAAATCCCACCCCCGCTACCACCTAAAAAGCGCAGTTCCCCGAGCTTGGACGCTCTGATGGAAGGCTCGGGGAACTGTTTTTGTACGATTTGCACGAATAGACTGGATACCCCCTATCCTCACCTCATCGTGGATGAGTGTGTTAATTCGGATAGGGGTTTTTTATGCC
>JAKIYB010000296.1 GCA_022708765.1 Armatimonadota bacterium
CGCGCCCGGTTTCGCCGCCCAGTTGAGGCTGGCGGAGCCGGAGTTGTCACCGTCCACGATGCCGCGCCGCGCCCACAGCTCCTCTCCACTGCACGCCACGCCCAGGCTGTCGGCCAGCTTTTTCAACTCGCCCGCCGGCCACACCTTGCGGAAGTCCATGAAGAGCGGCGGATTGCCGCCGGAGAGCCAGGTGCTGGCGAGCATCGTCAGCAGGCCTTGTACGTCCGCCTCGGTGGCGAAGGGCAGCGCTTCTTTCGGGCCGTTATGGTCAAAGGTGGAGTTGAGCAGCGACTCGGCAAGGTCGCAGATAGGCAGCGGAATGGCGCGCAGGTCGCTGCCCCATTCGAGCTGGTTCATAAAGCCGCCGCCTACCGCGTTGAGGTCGGTGAGCAGGTTGCGCATGATGAGATACATCGCCAGCGACTGGTCGAATTTCTCGGAGGAGCCGGACTGGGAAAGATCGAGGCGGGCGCCGATGAGCCTGTCCACCCAGGCGCGCAGCGCGGCGAGCTCTTTCTTGTCGTAGGCGCCCTTCTGCAGCATGTCGGCGAGGAGCTTCATGTCAAGGCGGGTGATTTCCAGGCCAAACGCGCGGCGGGTGGGCAGCACGTGTGCGAGCGCCGTTTCCATGCCCATCGAGTCATGGCCGAAGATCACCACGCGGCGCCCCTTCAAGCCCACAGTGGTGAGGGCGGCGTAGCACCAGTCCACCAGGGCGGTCACCGTCTCTTCGGTGGGCTGCGGGTCCATGCCGGTGTCCGGCCAAGTGCCGACGTTGAGATGGGTGAGCTTGCCGCTCTGCGCCAGCGCGCCGTTCACCGCGTGGGCGAAGACCACGCCGGGTTTTGGGGCGCTGTTGCCGCAGGTGATATTCACCGGCGTCTCGGCGGGGAAGTGCGCGAGCAGGCTGATGAGCGACAGTTGTGGATATGCCCAGGTGTCCGGGGTGCAGACGATGGCGTCCACGCCGGCTGCTTTGAACTGTGCGGCGACGATGTCGGCCTGCTTTTCGCCGTCAATGAGCAGCGGCGTCCAGACGACCTTCACCGGGCGGCCGTCCGGCATGGTGACGCGGGCGGCGATGGTGTCGGCGATAGTGCGAACGATATTCACCGTGCGCTCGCGCGAGGCCTGGTCAATGCGCGGGTCGCCCGCGGCGCATACGCCGAAGGTGACGGTGGTGGGTTTGAGTTCGGAAACGTCCGGAAGACGGGTCGCGTTTGCCATGGTCAATCGGCTCCCTTTGAGAGAATACAGTGGTAAGTATAAACTACCGCATTCCGGCGAATTGAGCAAGAGGTTGGGCTGCCTCTCGCCCACAGAGAGGCTCACCAATCAACCACGTTTGTAGTCAGGCACGCAGCGAAGCGGAGTGCCGTTCGCCGATAGCTCCGGTTGCGGATTGCAAAGACGACGGCACTCCGCTTCGCTGCGTGCCTGACTACAAACGGGTTCTCGTGTTACCGGATGCGCCTAGACTAACTCGAGGATGCCCTGGGCGGTGAGGTCGTGGATGATCTTCATCGCTTCCTCGTGGTCAATGCCGCTGACGGTGATGGCTTCGTCTACGCCGCGCTGGCCGTCAATGGCGCCCAGCAGTCGCTTGACCTTCTGCGGCATGAAGCGCAGGTTGCTCTCGGAGCCGGGTTTCAGGCGCAGCACCTGCCCGCGCGGACCGGCGGCGGCCGGCGCGGCAGTTGGTGGAGGCGCGCCGGCGGGCGTGATGGTGAGCGCCGGCGGGGGCGGCGCGGCGGCAGCGGGCGGCGGCGCGGGGGTGAAAGATACCGGAGGCGGCGCCGAGGCGGGCGGCGGCGCGGTGACGGGCGGCGGCGGCGCAGCGACGGGTGGGGGCGGCGCGGCGTGGGCGGCGAGAGCGGCGTCTTCGTCCGACACTTCCACGGACACCATTTCAATGACGCCTTTTTCCACCATCTCCTGTATGACCGCGGAGACATCGGCGGGATCCATCTGGCTGAACTGCACCACCTGCTTGAGAGTGCGGGTACCGTCAATCACCTGCAGCACCTGTTTGGTTTTTTGTGGGACGTAGCGCACCTTCGCTTCCGCGCCGGGCAGGAAGCGGGGCACCTGTTCGAGTTGCGTGGTATCGCCCAGCGTGTCGGCGGCGGCGGCGGCGTCATCCAGGCGCTTGGTGCCTTCCAGGATGAGGGCGTCGGTGCTCATCTGCACGGTGCGTTCCAGCATGGGCAGCACCTGCAGGCGCTGGAAGACGAAGTTGCCGTCATTGGCGGCAATCATCTCGAAGATCACTTCGTCCGGCGAGGCGCCGCGGAATCCGCGCGGCTCGACGTGCCAGACCTGGCCGTTCTGGAAGATGACCATCGCCCAGCGGCGATCAATCGTCACTTCCAGGCGTCCGGTTTTCTGTGTTTCGTGCATGAGCTGCAGCAGCTCCACGAAAGCGATATCTTTAAAGGTACCCTTGACAGCCATAATCTCGTTCGTGCTCCTTCTGCCCGGCGAATCCCACGCCGGAGAAGTGCGTTTTCGCGAAAAACCAAGGGGGCGACGCAATCGCCGCCCCGGGAACCAACGCGCGGCCGCTGCCGTCCGCCGTGTCAGGAATGGGTGCGGATGGCGCGCGTTTTACTATATGCCCGTTCCAGGATGTGCACAATCGCTTCGGCGGTGACTTTCGCCTGCAGGCGCACCAATGGCGCGCTGGCGTTGTAATCGAACAGCGTCAGCAGCAGGTGGCCTTCGCCGACTTGCGAGATGTAGACGTTGCTGCGCACGCCCTGGTGGAAGATGGAGTTAAAGTTGTCCTCCCCGGAGAGGCGCGCGAGGGCTTCCGACGACGCATAGGCGCCGACTGAGAGCGCGCACAAGCTTTCCAGGTCCATCTCGCGGGATTCACCCTGCCGGCTGAGCATGTGCCCATCCCGGCCCATGAGGATGGCGATGCGGACGCCGGTATCCTGGATGAAGCGCCCCAGGCACTGCTCCAGCATGGCGCCGTCGTCCTCGCCGAGAATCAAATCGCGAAAATCCACGGTATGCCCCTTTGCTCGCGCGGCGGGCGACGCCCGGCGCGCTCCGCGCCAGTCGGGTTCTCCCGGCGGGCGCGGCACGAGAATGCGATGGTAACGAGTATTAAAATGCTCCAGTTTCAAAACGATGGACGAGATCGCGAATGACGAACCGACACAGAATATTCAGCGTCGAGAAGACTCCGCGTCCATCCAGCGCAACGGCCTCCGTGTAGGGTACCCCGCGCGCGTTCAGCAGGTACTCCATATACCACACGGGCGCGATGTCCGTGAGGTCGCGCTTATTATACTGAAAGATATATGGCAAGTCTTCCAGGTGGACGTTGTAACCGGCCAGATTATCCTGGAGATTCTGCCAACTGTCGAGATTTTCCTGCATGACATCCCACTGGGAATCCGCGACGAAGACTACGCCGTCCGCGCCGCGCAGCACCAGTTTCCTGGTGGCGTTATACAGCACCTGCCCCGGCACGGTATACAGGCCGAACTTCACTTTGAAGCCGTTGATCTCCGCCATTTCCACCGGCAGGAAGTCGAAATAGAGCGTGCGCTCGCCCGGCGTGGCCAGCGAGACCATCTCGCCGCGCCGCCCGCGGTTCAGGTGCTGGTGCAGGAACTGCAGGTTGGTGGTCTTGCCACACAACCCCGGCCCGTAATACACCAGTTTGCAGTTAATTTCTCGTGTCGCGTAATTAATGGACGCCATAATGCTCCACGCGTCTATTCGACATCGTCGAATTGCGATTCCTGCGGCACGGCCGGCAGGCGCATCCAGGCCGGCGGGATGCGCTGGATTTCGAAATATTCCCGGGGAACCTGAGTGATGAAATACTTCGGCGAGATCTTCACCCAGCGGTCGCGCACGCCGGCGTCGGCCTGCTCGTTGGCCGGCCGCGCGCCGCCGCCCGGCGCGCTGAAGATCTGCTGCCAGATGAGCCAGGCCGTGCCGCGCTGCAACTGCGGCACCAGGTACGCCAGGTGAATGGTCACCGGCTTGTCCGCTTCCAGGAAGGGTTGCGCTTCCGGTACCGAAGCAAGGATGACGCTAGCCGGCACGGAGACGGTGCCGAAGACATTGTCGCGCGGGATAACGGGGGTGAAATTCTCCGGAGGCTGTATCACCGGATGACGCGGCGCGGTTGGGGCGGCAGCGGTCGTTGCCGGCGCTGTTTGCGCGGTGGGCGCGGAGCGCACAATCTGATAATGCCCCGTACGCGGCGCCTTGCTGGCAAAGGAGAACTGTTTGGCACGGCTTGCGCTCGGCGACGGCGCGGGGGCGTCAATCAGACCGTACCCCGTTTGCAGCATGCGGCGGAAGGGAAGCAGCAGCATGGTACCGGTGACGAGCATCGCCAGCGCGCGGTACGCCCAGGAGGGGCCGTCCATTCCCATCAGCGTATCGGACAGTTCGACGCCATTCTGTGAACTCACGAGAACGCCCATCAGCAGGAAGACGATGAAACGCGTGATGAAGCCGAGTACCGCGCCGGACAACGCCACCAGGATGTTCCGCGACAGCAGGCCGGCGATAAGCGCGTAGGCGATGGCTTCCAGCAGCCAGAGCAGGCCCACCAGCAGTGGAATAATCGTGGTCGGGGCCAGATCGCTGATGGTCCGCGCCCAGCCGAACTTCACCATGGGCACTGCCAGCAGCCCGCCCAGGAGCAGCAGCGTGCCCATACTGAATCCCTGCATGAGGCCAAACATCGGTTCTTGTTCGGCGGATTGGGATGTTGCGGCCATGGACTACCCTTCGCTTTCCGGAAACACGCGGCGCTGGCAACGATTCCGGGCGGTCACGACAATGCGTATGGTGTTCACACGATACATAACATATATACCATAATTTATCGCTCTCGTCCAAGGGCATGGCGCAAAGTCCCGGTGATTGTCGGCCATCCTTCGCCATTTGACGGAAAAAGTCTACGTCAGGCATGGGCTTTGTCCGTCGCCGCGCATGCATAGCGCACCGGTGAAATGGGTACGTGCGAAGGCGGGCACTGCTCGTGTCGAAAGGAGTCCGCCGTGACGGATGTCGTGAAACCCCTGTATCCGCGCTCGCGCTGGGAACGCCGGGGCGTCGCGCTGCTGTTTCTCTGCGTGCTGTTGGGCGGCCTGGGCCTGCTGACCGGACTGGTGATCTTTGCCGCCATGCGCCGCCGCCGGCCGTTCGCGGCCGCCGCCGGCCTGCAGGTCGCCAGCCTGCAACTTCTCTGCATGCTGCTGGTCGGCGCGCTCTTCATCACTATCGCCGCCACCATGGACGGCATGGTTGGTCTGGCAAACTGGTTGGACCTGGTGAATAGTATCTACCAGGGGAACAAGGTCTTCCTGTTCCCACAGGACCGTCTCTTCATCGGCATACTCGCCGGCATTATCGGCCTGCAGGTCGTGGCGAGTATCGCGGGGTTCATCCTCGCACTCACCGGGCGCCTGCTGCCGGTACCGCTGCCGATGTCGCGGCTACGGCGATGGGTGGGGAAGCATTAAGGCGGATTATACCGGCAATGCGACAGGGATTCCGTGCGGGCACCAGAAAATACGCCGGTAATCGCCGCGCGCTAGCGTGGGCGCAGGCAAAGGAGCGGCATGGCAGTCTTTCAACCGAACGCGGTACTGGGCAACTCGCACACGCTGGTCTCGCTGGGACTGGCGGGCGAGTTGATGACGTTTTTCTATCCCCACCTCGACTACCCGCAGAACCTGCGCGAGGGGATGGTGGCGGTGTATCTAGGCGCGCCGGGACACGGGCATTTGAGCTGGACCTTTGAGGACGCCTGGCAGAAACGTCAATCCTACCTGCCGCGCCGCAACATCCTCGTCACCGATCTTTCCAATCCCGTGCTGGGGCTGGAGGTGCGGATCACCGACCTGGTGCATCCTCGCCGCGACATCCTGGCGCGCCAGTTTCGCGTGCGCAACGCCAGCCCACAGCCGCGCGACGGCGTGCTGATGCAGTATCTGTACCTGCGGTTGGGCGAGATGCCGAGTAAGAACAGCGCCCGCCGGCTGGATGACGAGTGGGCGGTGGTGCAGTACTGGCGGCACATCTGCTTTGCCATCGGCGG
>JAKIYB010000297.1 GCA_022708765.1 Armatimonadota bacterium
TACCAGATACCATTCGCGGTGACCGCTTGATGGCAGGGCGAGCCGTGCGCATCAAGTGGGCGCAACGGGCCGTAGTCACGGCCATCCAGCCCCAGCCGCCACATCCCCATGCCGTCGCGCAGGTGATTGACAATCACGCTTTCCTGGTCCAGGAATATGACGTGATGCACATGGTAATCCAGTTCCGCGACAACCCGGTATTGGCCCGTCGGAATATCAATAGCGCCGATGACAATCGGTATCGTGTTGCGCCAGGCCTGGTGGTCCTCCCAGTGCTGGCGAGTGACGGCTTCCTGATACATCCGTCGGTCGGCATGCACGAAAATGAAAATATTGCCGTCGGGAGAGAAGTCGTTTTGACTGATGCAGACGCGATCGCCGAGATCCCACACCTGCCGGTTGTGCAGTGTTTCAAGCTGGGTAGCGAAGAGGCCTGTGCCATCGAAGTACCACACCTCCCTGCTGGACCGGTTCAGCGCGCTCAAGTGATCGTAGACGCCCCGCACGCCCGGTTCGCACCAGATATGCCAGCTCGCATCGAGTGTCTGTCCGTCCGTAAGCTGAACCATACTGCCATCCGCCAGGTCCAAACGCCAGAGATTGAGCACGCCATCCATATGACGATGGATGACCATGTAGCGTCCATCAATGGTGATCGAAGGGGTGAAATAATAGAGGGGATAACTGTGCCCGGTGCCGTTGGTGAAGAGGCGTATACGCTTCCCCGTGTGCGCGTCACGCCATTCCCGCAGTTCCGATGGGCACGTCCGGCCGATACTCATCAGTGGCTCCTTGTTTCCCACACCGTTTCGACCATCGCACGGTAGTTCTCCGGCGGAATGGGCGGATTGATTTCGCTGGAGGAGGCGACAAACATGCCGCCGGTTTCCAGGGCACGCGTCTCATAGATGTGGCGTCGCACTTCCGCCCGCACCTGTTCTGGCGTTCCGCGCTCCATCAGGTCCACCCCGTCCACCCCGCCAGCCCAGATCATTTCCGGCCAGGTGTTCTTCAGTTCCACGATGTCCATGCCGCAGTTCGGCTCCAGGCAGTAGAAGCCATCCACGCCGCAGGCGATTAACTCCGGAATGACCTTCTTCCAGTTGCCGTCGCTGTGGTAGAGCACCGCTACCCCGTGCTCGTGCCAGGCATCCGCCAGTTGCCGGACATACGGATAGTGAAATGCCTGTAAAAACGCTGGCGAGAAGATCGGACCCTGTTTGGTGGCGAAGTCTTCGGGGATGAGGATGACAGGCGAAAGCGCAAGATCGGCCACCGCATGCACCCGGTACAGTTCGTGCGCCACCGACGCGTCCAGATACGACTGCAACACCTCCGGGTAATCCAACTGGAAAAAGGTGAACAGCTCCAGACCCATGTGGTCAAAGGGATAACAGAAACCTGTGCCGGAATAGTTCAGGATGATTGTCTCACCGATCTTCGCCTGCAGGTTCTGCATGTAATGGCGATAGATATCACGCGCCCGTTCGTCATCACCTGGCGCCGCCTTGATAGCCGCGGTATGCCCTATCAGCCAGTCGCGCGCCCCCTCAACACCAGCAAATGGTCGCGAGACATGCCAGCTTGTCCAGTTGTCATGCTGGATGACGAAGCCGTCGGCGGTCGTCACCCGCGCGGTTCCCCGGGGAGCAATCGGCGGCATCGCCAGATCGCAGGTGTGTCGGATGAGCGCACAGATGTCATCTACGGAATAATCGAAGCCGTTGACGGCTTTTCCGGTCCAATCGGCGATTACGCGCGGATTGTAGCTCAATTGTTCGAGGAGGGCGCAACGGTCCACCGGCTGATGCGCCAGCGTCGCGACCACGCGCTCGCGCTTGGACATTGATCCGCTGGCACGGTTGGCTGGCATATACTCGCTCCCCGGCGCCTGCTCCACTCGGCAAGCTTACGCGTGCAGTTTAATGCACAGCATCATACCTTGTCAAACGCCATTGAAGGAAATACTTGCTAACCACATTGACGCATCACCGGTTTTACGCAAATAACGTACACTATCCAGCACAGGAGTTGACCATCGTCCCCATGCCAGCTATACTGGCGGCATCATGACGCATGACGCGACACCAACCCTGGGAAGCCGGATCAAGCGCTTGCGTACCGGCCAGGCACTCTCCCTGCGGCAGCTCGCGGAGCGCGCCGGGGTAGCACCGAGCTACCTCTCCGCGGTCGAACGAGACAAGCTCTCGCCGACCATCGCGCTGCTTGGCAAAGTGCTGGCGGCACTGGGAACGGATCTTGCCGCCTTCTTCACCGCCGCACTGGTGGAGGATGAAGCGCGCTTCGTCTTTCGGCGTGACGCCATGCAGACCGTGGAAGACGGCGGACGGCGTTATACCTTCCTGTTTCCGAAGCGCCAGGACCTGCGTCTGGAAGTTCTTGAGGAAGTGCTGTTGCCCGGCGAAACGCCGGACTATGAGGATCTGCCGGTTGATCTGGCAGGCTATGTCGTGTGTGGCACGCTGCTTATCGAGATCGAAGGCATCGGCGCTGAAGAAGTGCATCCCGGTGATGCCTTCTATGTGCCCGCCGGCTACCCCGTCCGCGGCCGCTGCCTGCACGACACCCCCGTCCAACTGCTCACCATGATGACCCCGCCGCGCTACTGATGCTTCGACAGCGTATGAGTCCGCCAACAACGAAGCTGCAAGTAGTGTTGGCGGTCAGGCTATCGCGTTTACCGACACCCACTCGGCGCCACGGAAATTTCCGCCGGGTTAAAATTATGAACGCCATTGACAGGTCAATCGTCCGTGCTGGTTGGCAATACACAACGAAATCCAACTCCAGTATTCAGCATATCCGGCTTCCCGCTAAACCTTGCGGTGCTGCGGCATGCGGATATCCCATTACTCTCCCATGCGCCGCCGCGTAATATACGACGATCACCCGTTTGTGGTCCTGTTGGATTACTCTCCGGCAACGAGGAATATGGTCCTTCCCAATCCGCACACCATTCCCATACATTTCCGGCCATATCATAGACGTTATAAGGACTCATGCCCGTAGGATAACGCCCAACCGATACTGTTTGCTCCAAGCCCATTTCCTTTTGATTACAAACTCCTTTCTTCCAATAATTTCCCCAGGGATATATGCGTTCATCAGTGCCGCGAGCAGCTTTTTCCCACTGGGCTTCCGTCGGTAACTGCGTACCAGCCCAGTCAGCATAG
This sequence comes from Armatimonadota bacterium, assembly GCA_022708765.1. Classification (GTDB taxonomy): domain Bacteria; phylum Armatimonadota; class Hebobacteria; order CAIYQO01; family CAIYQO01; genus JAKIYB01. The sequence goes on from JAKIYB010000297.1 coordinate 3,195, forward strand.
GCATGTGCATCGTGCCAACTCACATTGACAATCGGATGCGTATCTCGCCACCCCCATCCTGGCGCCGGGGGCATCGCCCTTCCGGTAGCCCGGCAAAACATGCGATACTGTGCCACGGTGACTTCACATTTATAGATCCAATAACCACTGATGAACACGTCATGCGGCGGCTTTCCATCAGCAGGTGCCGCAGAATCCGTGCCCGCACTCCCCATCGTAAATTTTCCGGCAGGCACCCAGACCATGGCAGCATGATCGGTTGCATTTATTCGTTCACCCTTACCACCAGAGAAGGCGCGACTCCCGTAGAAATACGCTATGACAGCAATGCACAGTAGAGCAACAGAAACAATAGCAAGTATCGCCCAGGGGTATTTAGCGCGGACGATGCCGCGCTGCTCTAACCATACGCGTATACCCTTCAAAATCACACCCATGTTTTCGCCCCTTTTTGTGACGATGCCTCGTTGCTCCCACCATAGGCGTATATCCGTTGGACGATCCTGAAGGCGTAATCGAAGCGCAGTATTAATCAGTTGTTTCCACGGCTCTGGCTGATCGGATTCCCACACATTGACCTTTGCAAATAATCTATCCCATGATGCGGTAGGCCTTTCACCAGTCAATAACTCCTGTAACAACATCCCAACTTCGAAGATATCACTTCCCGGTCCTAACTCGTCACCCGTCAGCAACTCGATAGGAGCATACCTAGGATCTAGTACTCGTCCTGCGACACTCTGGGACACAGATATTGTTGCGTTAGCAGCTCCAAAATCAATCAGTGTGACATGATCATCTGGAGAAAGCATAATGTTCTCTGGCTTGATATCCAGGTGCCAGATCCCTCTTCGGTGTATTGTTGCAAGCGCATCAACCACTTGGTTAACTATATGGAGTATCCGCTCTTCAGGCAAGCGGCAATGACGTTGTGCTTTCAATACTGTTTTAAGTGAATGTCCCTCCACCAATTCCATGATTATATATGCTGTACCATTTTCTTCAATATGATCAATAATGTTTACGATATTAGGGTGTTTAAGCTGAGCCACAACACGAGCTTCGTTTAAATATCTCTTCATCATGCGCTGAAATGCATCACGTTGTTCTGGCACCACGCAAACCTGTGCCGATGAATCCCGGTAAACATAATCTCGCGGCCAGAACTCTTTAATAGCGATGTAGCGCGCCAGTTTATGATCATAGGCTTTATATGTTATCCCAAATCCACCGCTGCCGAGACACTCAATTATTTCAAAGCGTTCATTACATAGCAGCGTGCCTGCTGGGAGTATTTCTGATATCCTATAGTCTCCAGTCTGCATATGTCTACCTCTCCACGTAAATGAGGAATGGAACTGATATAGGTAGTATCAAGCAGGTATACTGTTGCCTACTTCCCTTCGACGGTGGTAACGGCTAAAATATGCCCTCCCGGGGTGAAGTCTTCGGTAGTCACGTCCGCCGGTTTGTAGCCCGCACGAACTAATAGCACCGTATACGACCAGCCCAGGTGTGTTCCTGTCTTCCACCGGCTGTTTCGGTTAATCGTGGTCAATGGTGCCACGGTCCACGGTTGGACATACGCCATGTCAGTCACTGCGTAGACAACCACGTAGTACCGGTTCGGCGTCCGGCAATCAACGCCGGACACCGTTCCCTGTATCTCACCCCAACTCCCCTCGCCGCTGCCCGACGGAGGAATCCTGGTAATAGTTATCGTCGGTGGCGGAACCGGCTTTCCAACCGTACCGCGCATCTGGCGCGTCTCGCAGGAGATCAGCACTGTCGGCGGCGAATACGTGACACTGCCACCCAACAACGGCACAATCGGCTTGAGCGGGACGAAGAGCATGCCGGCGACTAGCATCGGTGCGGGCATTGGCTGATCAGCCGCATTGACGGTAAGACTCGGTTTGCCAACCGTGATGACAAGGGAGATCTCCTTCCCCGATACCGTTGCCGTTTGGCTCGCGGCATCCCACCCAGCCGTGGCAGCCGTCACTTTACAGATGTCTCGAATCGGCGCGAAGGTTGTCCCCTTCACCAGCAGCGGCTGTTTGGAAAATGGCAATGGCGCCGTCTGGGCATGTGCCAGACACGCAAATCCCAGCAGCATACCAATGAGTGCAATCCCATACAGACTTTTCATGTCATGCTCCTTTCATTAACCGGGCGCACTTACCGCACGGATGGCGTAAGTGGCGTGAAAGTAAACTTGTGGATGCTTAGCTCCAGCGATGACGCATTGGCCGGCAATCCCGGCAGGCACCAGAAATTCATTCGGGCACGCGCATGTGGACCTGGGCAAGGGATAGTCTCTTTCGCTATAGCAGGTGACCAGGCCTCAAACAGCATCGTCTTGCGCTCGGTATCCATTGCACGGAACGTGACTCCATCAGGACGCCAGGTGAACGAGAGTGACAACCTGGCAACGGTGGCGTCACAAGGCCAACGGCGCAAGCGTCCGGGAATTGTATATGGCTGCACGCATGCCTGGAGTAACGTCGGCTCCGAGGAAGCGGCTCGACCAAATCGGCTCAACTCCCAATCTATCTCCCGGTACTTCTTTCGCGGAGTATCATCCCAAAGAAACAGCCCGATGACGACGTTTGGATGCATGAGATTGGCATGGATTGTCTTGTTTCCAGATTTCAGTGCCGTCGAGAGGATAAACGTATATGTCCCATACCCGAGTGACTGTTGGTTGATGATTTCGGCTCCCGCCCAGCCTTGCGCGGAATGCGTCAGGCGCAAGCGCAATACGCTATCCTGACTTGCCTGCACATTCGCCGCGGAGAAGAGACAAGGCCCAGGCCCAACCGGACGGGTTGAGGTTTTTACCGCCCAGGTGTAATCGCTGAATTTCACCGTAG
>JAKIYB010000298.1 GCA_022708765.1 Armatimonadota bacterium
TGAATCTGGACTATATCCCGGCGCTGATGACCCTGCCTGGCTACCGCGTCACGGATCGCAAGCCACTGGAGCGGCTCGTGGACGAGAATCTGGCCTGTCGCACGTTGAAGGAATACGGCTATCGCACAGTGCTCTTCTCGTCATCATACGAGCCCATTAATTTCCCAAGCGACGTGGACACCGCCCACATTCGCGGATTTGGCGACTTCAACGTCGCCGTGATCAATTCCACCCCGCTGCTCGTCTTTTCGCTCACCGCGGCCAACACCAACTTCGACGCGTACGCCATCCATCGCCAGCGCATCCTGGCAAAATTCGCCGAAGTGCCGGACGCGCTGCGGTTGAAAGGGCCGATTTTTGTCTATGCGCATATCCTCGCGCCCCATCAGCCGCTGGTGTTTGATGAGTTTGGCAATCCGATCAAAGGCGACCCGCACCGGGCATCGCAGAGCGGCCGCCACTGGCGCAAGGTTCCGAAAGACGTGGAATCCGACAAGCGAAAATATCGCGGGGAAGTGCTATACCTGAACACGCTGACGCTGCAGCTCATTGACACCATCCTGGGGGAGTCGAAACGTCAGACCGCCATCCTGCTGCAGGCGGACCACGGTCCCGGTTATTTACCGGATACTGAAGCCGAACTCAGCCAGATGAGCATTCCCGAACGCTACCAGATCCTGAATGCCAGTTACTTTCCCGGTGGTAAGACGGAAGGCCTATACCCCACGATCTCGCCGATCAACACCTTCCGTGTGTTGTTCAATACCTACCTGCGCACCGGCTTGCCGCTCCGGCCTGACCGCAGTTACTTTTCGCCTTTTTTACGTCCGTACAACTTCCTGGACATCACCGACGCGGCGCAGTACGGCGAGGGCGCGGCAATGCGCGCCGGCGCCGGTATGCGGCAGCGCCTGCGCGACTACATGCACCAGTAGCCGTCTTTGCTCCATCCCGCGTCTCCGACTCGCTACAACGATGACCACTTGTCGCGAAAAGTGGTCTGGCCTTGCCCGTTTCCCATATCACACTGTTGTGATACAGGTATCAAGCCGGAACAGGAAGCAGGAGGGCGGCATGGCCAAGATTCATCTTCACCAGCGCGTCGCGGAATGGTTTCAGTACAAGGATATCAGTTATGTATACCGTGTTACATTAAGCGAGGTTACGCGGACCGCGCCGGCGCCGCATCCGGATCTGTGCATGATCGTCTGCGACGCCTCAAACCTTTTTGCCGTTGAACAGATGCTGCCCCGCCTGCCGCCCATCATCGGGAAATACGTTCGAGATGGTAACCTGGCCTTCCTGGCGGCGATCGGCGACGAATGGATCTTCCGCTCGGTGGCGATTCTCGGCCCACGCATCTACTCGGTCCACGGTTATCCGCTGGCGTTAACCGCGCATGACGTCTTCCTGGAAGCAGCGGAGACGCATCCGGCATGGCGTGGGAAAGGCGTGGCGCCCGGCATGCTGCGCGTGACAGCGGAAGCGCTGATCGCGCGTGGCTACACCACCGGTATCATGACGATATCCACTGACAACACAGCGTCCTGCCGTGCCGCGGAGAAAGGCGGCGCGCAGCGCATCGGCAAGCTCACCGCGCAGCGACGGTTCGGGCGCTGGCACACGATGCTCGAACCGGCGCTGGCAGTGCCCGCGGGCGCGCGGGAAGAGCGATTCCCGCGCGCTGCCTGAGTGAACGCTTCTCCCGCCAGTTGTTCATCTCTCACCCCCAGCGTCCGCGAACTCCTCAACAAGGAAGCCCCATCCTTGCGTGTAGAATGGCGGTAACCACGGGGGCCACCCGGGGCGTGGAGGAGAGAAAATGGATTCATCGGCGATGACGCGGACGGTCTGTTATGACGCGGAGGTTGAGTTGATGCCACGTGGGCGGCTGGAGTCGCTGCGCGAGGCGCTCCTCGCGCAGGTGGTGGCGCGCGCGCGGCAGTCGCCGTTCTTCCGTGAACGCCTCACCGGGCTTGGAGAAGTCGGGAACCGTCTATCGCTCGCGCGCTTCCAGGAGCATGTGCCGCTTACCAGCAAACAGGATTTACGCGCAGCCGGCACGCGGGCCTGGGTGGAAGGGAGCACGCCGGCGCTACTGCTGGCAACCTCCGGCACCACCGGCTCACGCATCATGCTGCCTTACAGCACCGGCGATTTGCATCGCTGGCATGCTCTCGTCGCGCGAACATTGTGGACAAACGGCTTTCGCACCGGCGATGTGGTGCTGCTGCCGGTGCCGCTGGGATTATTCACCGGCGGCCAGGGGATGTTTGGCGGGCTGCGGCACCTGGGCTGCCAGCTCATCCCGCTGGGCGCCACCACCACCCCGGTAATCGCGGATGCGCTCCGCGGCATATTCGGCTGCTCGCCGACTGCCGTCGTGGGCCTGCCTTCGCACATGCTGCGCCTGCTGGAGACACTGCCGGCGGCTGGTGTTGATCCCGCGCAATCGCCGTTGTGCATCGGTTCGTTCGGGGCGGAAGCGTGGACGGAAGCCGCTCGCGCGCGCATCGAACTGGGATTCGGCCTGACGGCCATGGATTCCTACGGCATCGGTGAGATTTGTGGACCAGGCATCGCGGCTGAGTGCGAAGCGCGCGAGGGCCTGCATCTGTGGGAAGACGCCTTTTACGCGGAAATCGTAGACCGTGCCAGCGGAGAACCCGTCCCAGACGGCACGCCGGGCGAATTGGTCATTACCCCGCTTTTCCGCGAGGTGCTGCCATTGCTGCGTTATCGCACCGGTGACGAAGCGGCGATTATTCCCGAAGTTTGCGACTGCGGCCGCGCGCATCGCCGGCTGACGCGTATCGCCCGCCGGCTGGACGACGTGCTGGTGATTACCGGGGTGAACGTGGACCCCGCCGATATCGAGCGCATCCTCTATAGCATCCCGTGGGTGGGGAACGAATTCTACCTGGAAGCCAGTGGCGACCACCACGACACGCTGTGCATCCACCTTGAAGCAAGCGAGCGTCAACCGGCGCCGCTGGACGCGGAAACTCAGATATACGAGGCTGTACGTCGGGACTTTCATGTGCGCGTCATGGTGACGTTGCACGCCTTTGGAACCCTTGACCGCGCGCCCGGCAAATCCCGGCGCATTCGGTGAACATCACCCACTGCTCCCCGACGAGAAGGGGAGACTGGAGGAACAAGGATGTCTATGGATCTCCTGTATGAGAATAATCGGCGTTTTATGCCGGTCGAGCATCTGCCGGAGCGCGTGCTCATCTGGGATGAGACGCTGCGCGACGGCGAGCAGACACCCGGCGTGGCCTTCCATATCGAAGAAAAGACGGCCATCGCACGGGCACTGGCGGAAGCGGGTGTCAGTGTGATAGACGCCGGCATGCCTATCGTCTCGGAAGATGAGCGCGAGGCGATCCGGCAGATCATCGAGTTGGAACTGCCATGCGAAGTCGGCGTGACGGTGCGCAGCCATGAAGCGGACTTGAAGGCCGCCGGCGAGTGCGGAGTGCAACATGTCTACATGTTCCTCTCCGTCAGCCCGTTGCACATGAAGTGCAAGTTCGGCATGCAGAGCTATACCGAACTGCGCGAAATCGCATTGCGGCACGTGGCGCTGGCGGTGAAGATGGGCTTCACCCCCACGTTCATCGCCGAAGACAGCACCGGCGCTTCACCCGAGGAACTCATCGCCCTCTTCACCGCGCTGCACGGCGAAGGGGTGCAGCGGGTGATTATCTGCGATACCGCCGTGCGCATGCCGGCTCCGCTGGCGTTTTACGAGTTTTGCCGATACATCATCGGCAATGCGCCGCGTGAGTTGACTTTCTGCGTGCATTGCCATAACGACCTGGGCGAAGCGACGGCGAATACCGTGCTGGCTATCCTCGCCGGCGCGACGGTCCCGACGGTGACGATGAACGGCATTGGCGAGCGCGCGGGGAACGCCGCGCTGGAACAGGTGGTGATTTCGTTGGAGAAGATGGGCGTGCGCACCGGCGTGCACCTTGACGCGTTGTTCGACCTTTCGCGGCTGGTGGCGCGGTGCAGCGGCATCCCGTTATCCATGCATAGTCCGGTGGTTGGGCTTAACGCCTTCCGTCACGAATCCGGAATCCACGCCGCCGGGGTGCTGGAAGACCCGCGTACCTATGAGACGATCCTGCCGGAAGAGGTGGGGCGCGAGCGTGAGCTGATCTTTGGCAAGCATTCCGGACGGCATCAGCTTGCTGCTTTGCTAGAGCGACACGGCATTCCACATACACCGCTGATGATTGACCAACTTCTGCACGAGATCAAGTTCCTCAAGGAAAGCCAATCTCACCGCCCGCTGGAGGAGATGGTCGAAACACTGGACGCGTATTATCGCGCGAATTTCGGAGTGGCGGAAGCCATGATTCTCGATCGCGCCCGGGAGATGAACGATGACGATATCCTCGCCAACGCGGCTTGAGGCACTCTTTTCGAAGAATGTGGGCCGGCAGATACATGCCGGCGACGTGGTAAGCCTGCCGGTGGATGTCATCATGGCGCATGACGCCACGCTGGCATTGCTGATTGATGAGTTCACTCGACTGGGGTGCGCCGTCAGCGCCTCCGAACAGGTAATGATTACCTGCGACCACTTCGCCCCGCCGGCGCGGATAGACTGGGCGGACCTGCAGCGCAAGGTCATTGATTTCAGCCAGGCTCGCGGACTCGACCTGCGCATGTACCAGGGTATCTGTCACCAGTTACTGCTGGAAGATCCCCGTGTGAAGCCGGGCAGCATCCTGGTGGGCGCTGACTCGCATACCACGTTGGCGGGGGCGGTCGGCGCCTTCGCGACCGGCCTGGGCGCCACCGACATCCTCGCCTGCCTGGCGACGGGAGAGACTTGGTTTCGCGTGCCGGAGAGCATCGGCATCACGCTGACCGGTACGCCGAAACCCTGGGTGATGGGACGCGATGCCGCGCTGTACCTGCTCGGTCATTTCGGCGAATCAGGCGCCGGGTATCGCGCGCTGGAACTGCGTGACCGGACCACCGCCGGCGTGTCCATGGACAGCCGCGCCGCGATCTGCTGCATGGCGACGGAGATGGGGGCGAAGGCGGCGCTTTTCGTGCCGGATGCGGTGACCGCCGACTTCCTGGACAAGCGCGATGGCGCGGCGTGGACCTTTCCTGAAGATGATGCGACCGCGTGTGCCGAGACGCTGACGATTGATTTGAGCGAGCTCGACAGCCTGGTTGCCTGCCCGCACAGCCCGGCGAATATCGCCGACGCGCGCGAGGTGTCAGGCACGACGCTGCATCAGGTCTATATCGGCTCCTGCGCGGGAGGACGGCTGGAGGATTTTGCCATGGCAGCCGCCATGCTCGCAGGTCGCCGCGTCGCGCCAGGATTGAAGGTCATCGCCGTACCCTCATCAGTGACGGTGATGCGGGAGGCGATGCGCTGGGGATATATCCAATCGCTCCTGGATGCTGGTGTCTGCGTGAGCAATCCGAGTTGCGGTGCGTGCGGCGGCATTGACAAAGGGGTGTTGGGATCCGGCGAAACCGCGCTGATGACCAGCACGCGCAACTTCCAGGGGCGGCTGGGGCCGCGGGACAGCGCGGTCTACCTGGCCTCGACGGCGGTGGGCGCGGCGTCCGCGCTGACCGGCCGCATCACCCATCCGGCTGAGGTCTGGCGGGAGGTGGAGCGATGAGTGAGATATGCCGCGTGCGGGCGCTCGTGCTGGGCGATCATGTGAATACCGACCTGCTGCATCCCCCGCGCTTCTTCGGGACGACGCGCGAGGCGGTGCTGCCTGGTTTCCTCGGCGGATTTCCTCCCGACGCAGCGGCGCGCTTCCAACCAGGAGATCTGATCATCGGCGGAGTGAATTTCGGATGCGGTTCCAGCCGCGAGGCATACGTGCGCGCGTTTCGCTATGCTGGGGTGGGCGGCGTCATTGCGCATTCCTTCTCGCGTATCTTTTATCGCAACCTCATCAATGCCGGAATCCCGCTGGCGACGCACCCGACGCTCTACCAGATGCTCGCGCCATGGGAAATGGTGCAATGGGAGACGGAGAGTTGGACGCTCACCCGCTGCGCGACCGGCGAGG
>JAKIYB010000299.1 GCA_022708765.1 Armatimonadota bacterium
GGTGGTATCGTAAGCGACATGCTCGGTGAGGGTATCGCCCACATAGGTGCGCACGAGCTCCGCATGCCGCTGATCCAACACGCGGGTGGTGGCGAACTCGGCAAAGGCCCGGCTGAACGTCGCCAGACTCGGCAGCGTCTCCCCCTCCTCCCAGCCGCACAGCCGACGTAACGGGCGGTCGGCTTGGAGGCGGTGATAGAGATCCTCGGTCTCATTCAGGCCGAGCGCCGCCTTGGCTAGGTACGCCCGACCCAATTTGCGCCGATCCCGCGGGGGGCGCCCGCCGCGCGGCGTCGTCTGCGGTGCCCGGAGTTCTCGCTCCACCTGGACCAGTTCCAGGATGGCCGCTACCCGCTCATGTTCGGGAGTCAGCGGCTCAGCCAGCACGGTCTCCAATCCGGGAAACAACGTCTGCTGGAGGGTCGCAAGGAATGTGCTGACATATTGGCGAATTGGTTGCATACGGTCTCTCTGTCGTATAGGGTTTGTGGTAATTCACTATTTCGACAAGAGACCGTCCCCTTCCTCTGAGAAAAGAAAAGGGAGGGTTTTGCAATCACCTCCATAGATAACGGCATTTTTTTCGGGATTACCGTTTCGATATGCGCTGCGGGCGGAAACGAGAAGGGTTTGATCATCGGCTAACGGCTGAATAAATGGATACGCCACTTCAGTCTCGGGAAGGTCGACACGGCTTAGCAGTGTGTAGTTCAGACGGATGACCGTTGCCGGATACGGACGATCCGCTACTGAACGAGGAAATGATGCCCAGCCTGGTTGCTCATCTCGTCCGAACGGTACATCCTGGTTTTCTGGATCAACCACAAGTAGAATCGCTTCACGTGCAGGACCGATGCCCACGGCCACGATGCATTTCCCATCGAGTATGTCGGAAAAGTCCAGGTGCGTATGTAGTTCTATGCGAGTGGTCTTCAATGGTTGGTGCCTTTCCTTCAAAGACTACCTTATCCTAACCATCCTATCCATCCTGTGAATTCCCGCATCACATTGCGCACTTTTGCGCGTTTCCTGCTTGACTCTGTTCATTATTGTCGGATATACTCTCCTTGTCAAGCGCATACGCGCACCGCGGCCCTCACCCCCTGCCCCTCTCCCAATGCTGGGCGAGGGGTGAGAAGCGCATCGAAATAAAGGAGCTCGCTCGATGAAAGAGGTTTGCGTTCTGCCGATCTTCACCCCCGGGGAGATCACCCTGCCGACGATTCCGCGCTTCCAGTACCAGCGCACGCTGGCCGACGAAGTGGCAGCCGGGACGATGACCCGCGATCAGGCCTTCACGCTGCTCACCCTCATGCAGACGATCCGCGCTTTTGAGGAGTGCATCGTGGACATGAAGGACGGCAAGTGGGCGCCGTTTGACGGCTTCAAGTTCATCGGCGCCAGCCACCTGTCCATCGGGCAGGAAGCCGTCGCCGCCGGCGCGCTGAGCACCATCACCAAGGCCGACTTCATCACCTCCACCCATCGCGGCCACGGCCACGGCATCGCCAAGGGCTACTTCGCGCTGCTGGAGATGAATACGGAAGAGTTGCTGGCGTGGATGGAAACCTCCGGCGCCTGCGCGGAAGACGTGGACGCCTGCAAAATCGCCGACCGCGACACCCTGCTCGAGCGCTGCATTGACATCCACCTCTATAAGACCTTCGCCGAGCTCTTCGGCAAGGAAGAGGGCTACTGCCGCGGCCGCGGTGGCGGCATGCACATCGCCGACTTCCACGTCGGGCACCTGGGCGCCAACGCCATCGTCGGCGGTTCTTTCGCCATCGCGGTGGGCGCGGCGATGGCCGCCGAGAAGCTGGGCACCGGCCAGGTGTGTATTTCTTTCGTCGGCGACGGCGCGGTGAACAATGGCATCGGCGCCGAAGCGATGAACTTCGCCGCCATGGACCAGTTTGAGCGCGGCTGCCCGGTGATCTTCCTCATCGAGAACAACCAGTACGGCATGACCGGCCAGCAGGATAAGGAAGTGACCGGCATTGACTACCTCGCGCAGCGCGCCGCCGGTTTCGCCCGCGACGCCATGCACGCCGAGGTGGTGAACGGCATGGACGTCCTCGCCGTGCGCGACGCCATCGGTCGCGCGGTGCAGCTCTGCCGCGACGGCGATGGCCCGGTGCTCATCGAGTGCGAGACCTATCGCTACTTCGGCCATTCCCTCTCCGACCTGCGCGACACCTACCGCACGAAGGAAGAGGAAGCGGCATGGAAAGCCTGCGACGCTATCCAGGGCTTTGCCGCGCAGATGGTCGCCGCCGGCCTCGCCACCGAGGACGAATGCCAGGCGCTGCTCGCCGGCGTGAAGGCGCGCGTGCAGGCCGCCGGCGTGAAGGCGGGCACCGAGAGTACCGACCCCGACCCCGCCAACATGCTGGATGGCCTCTTCTCGCCGAACTGCTGCGTGGAAGCTCCCGCCGAGTATCGTACCGTGCTGGAGAAAGAGCCGCGCAAGGTGCGCCGTGATAAAGAGGGCGCCATCTTCGTACGCCAGGCGGTGGCGGAGGCGCTCATCGAAGAAATGCAGCTTGACCGCCGCGTCATCCTCTATGGCGAGGACGTGGCCGATTATGGCGGCGCCTTCCAGGTGACGCGCGGCATTCTCGACGTCTTCGGTCGCGAGCGCGTCTTCAATACCCCCATCTCCGAGTCCGCCATCGTCGGCACGGCGGTAGGCGCGGCGGCCGCCGGCATGCGCCCGGTGTGCGAGCTGATGTATATTGACTTCATCCTGATGGCGATGGACCAGGTGGGGAACCAGGCGGCGAAGAATCGCTACATGTTCGGCGGCAAGGCCGAATTACCGATGGTCATCCGCACCACCGTGGGCGGCGGCAAAGGCTACGCTGGCCAGCACAGCCAGAGCCTGGAAGCCGTCTGCACGATGATCCCCGGCTTGAAGGTAGTCGCCCCCAGCACCGCCTACGACGCCAAAGGCCTGCTGAAGAGCGCCATCCGCGACAATAACCCGGTGGTCTTCATCGAACACCAGTCCATCTACACCCTGCGCGGCGCCTGCCCGGAGGAGGAATACCTGGTGCCGCTGGGCCAGGCCGCGGTGCGCCGCGAAGGTACCGACGTCACTATCGTCGGCTACTCCATGCCGATCCTCATCGCCCAGGAAGCCGCCGAACTCGCCGCCCAGGAAGGCATCTCCTGCGAGGTGATAGACCTGCGCACGCTCATTCCGATGGATGAGGAGACGGTACTCGCCTCCCTGAAGAAGACGGGCCGCCTCGTCTGCGTGAACCAGGCGCCAAAGACCGGCTGCTTCGCCGAACACATCGTCGCCCGCATGTACGAAATCGGCTTCCCCTTCTTCAAAGGTCCGGCGCAAATCGTCGCCGCCTTCGACTGCCCGCCGCCGATGGCCGCCACGCTGGAAGCGGAGTTCCAGCCCAACACTCGCCGCGTGCTGGAAGGCATCCGCGCGGCGATGGGCGCCACCGTGCGCGCGTAACCGGTAATTGGTCAGGCAGAGACAGCGCGACGCCCCCTCGCCATGAGGGGGCGTCGTCCTTCCGGCTCCGTTCCAGGAGAAAAGTTATGGTGCCGCCGCCACCACCGGCGCGCCAGGCAGTTGGCGGAAGGCAATGGGCATGGGGCTGGTGCGCACCAGGGCGATGGCGTAGGGCGACGTGGGCGTCGTCTGCACCACCACGCCCTGCTGCGGGGTGGTGATCCTGTAGAGCACTGAAAGCTGATCTTGCGGCATTTGCTCGACACCGACGATGCGCACGGCATACCCCGTGGTCGGCCGAGTACCGGTGAAGACCGCCACCGCCATATACTGCGTGAAATCCACCGCCGGCGCGTCCGTCGCCGCGCCCACGTTATTCACCCAGAAGTTGCGCCAGGCAGCCTCGTCGCGGATCACCGCCGTCTGCGCGGCGGTGGCGCGGGCGTTGACGCCCAGGTACTGCTGTTGCAGGGCGATAGGATTCGTCTCCTGCCCCTGCAGCGCGAAAGTGACGGGTTGCGTCAAACGAGGCACCACCACGAAGTGGTACGGATAGGTGATGACCTGCGCCACCGCATCATCGGGCAGGGGCTGCGCGGTATCCACGTAGGCGAAGATCTCCTCCCCCGTGGCGCGCACGTCTTCAATCGTCACCTCATACCCGGCAGTGGGGCGCTGCCCCAGCGTCACGCCCAGCACGGTATTGGCGGTGAAGTCCACCGCGGGCGCTTCGCGCGGGCTCCACAGCGCCTGCCAGACCTCCGGACTCTGAATTACAACAAACTGCTGATCCGGGAAAGGTGCCTGCTGGCCCTTGAACTCCCGGAATACCGGTACCGGGGTGCCGGCGCGCGTCACCTCTTCCGCGCCGCCGTCACAGCCCGCCACCAACGCCACCAACACCGCGCAGAGACACCACCAGATCCCTCGCATCCCCTCCCCTCCTTCATCGTGAAATCACTTCAGAGTAGCAGGATTGAAGGCGAACAGCGGTATGGAAATGGCACACGCGAGGGCGGCAGCGCCGACATCAGCGGACAACCGGCCAAATACGACAAAGGGACTTGACGACGGCTTATTTCTCGTGTTACGCTCATACAAACGACGACTTGTTAGCGCGCAGCGCATCTTCGCTTGTGCCGAAGGTTTACGTTGTTGAGGAGATCATCATGGCCATGCAGCTCACCCGCGCGGGCGAATACGCCATCAAAAGCCTTGTTTACCTGGCGGCGCAGGCGCCTGACGCGCGCGTGATGGCCAGCGAGGTTGCCGAGGCGGAACGCATTCCCGTCAACTTCGTCCGCAAGATCCTCGAATCGCTGGCCAAAACCGGGCTGGTTAAGTCATTCCGCGGCGCGGGCGGCGGCTTCACACTGGGCCAACCGGCGGCGGCAATCACCCTCTCGCAGATTATCGAAGCCGTGGAAGTTCCATTCGCGCTCAACCAGTGTTTCACCGCCAGTGGCTGCCCACAGCAAATTGAATGTCCGCTCAGCCCCGTCTGGCGCGAAGCGCAGGACGCGGTGCAGGCCGTGCTGGGCCGCTACTCACTGGCCGACATCGTCGCGCGGCGCAAAGACCAGCTTCTCGCTTAGCCGGTTCCTACCTCGGTTTCTGTCCTTCTTCCACCATGCCCGGCCGCGCGGGACGGCGATGACGCGCCATCAACGCCACATGCTGCGGCAGAGTGGCGCGCGCGTCTACCGGCAGGCCAGCGGCGGCGTTCACCCGCGCGGCATGGACAATCAGCTCCGCCGCCGATTCCGGTGGAAACTCCGCAAGGTTGATAATCAGGTCGTACTGCGTCGCGTCTTCGATATCGTGGTGGTAGATGGCACGCACGAACTGCCCGCGCTCCGCATCCAGCCGGCGCACCTTTTGCCGCGCCTGTTCGGGCGTCAATCCCTCGCGCGCGCGGATGATTTCCACCCGTAACTCCAGTGGCGCCACCAGGCGCACATTGAGGATGTGCGCGCCGCGCAGTACAAAATTCGCACCGCGTCCAATGATGACCGCGCGGTCGGTAGCGGCGATGTCCCGTAGGGCCTGTCGTAGATAGCGCTCATACACCAGTTCGTTCACCGAGGTGCGCCACTCCTGGATGATGGATTGAATCGGGCTGATGGTCGCTTCGTCGAAGTGGCTGACGAGGTCGGGGTCCACCTGCAGGCGGCGGGCGACTTCCTCCACCAATTCGCGATCGTAGACCGGGTAGTCAAGTCGCGCGCCGACCAGCCGTCCGATGAGCTCGCCATTCGCGCCCCCCTGGCGGGAGATTGTGATGATCATGGCACCCTCCTTTCTTCGGTCCGACCGCATCCCATGCCTTGCCGACGCCGATACGGGTATCCCGTCATCTCCATTCTCAGTATACCACAATGGCGAAAAATCAACGTCTTGCGGAAATCCACGAGCAGTGGCTTGCCAGCGCCGGCGATTCCGCGTACAATACATCGGAAACACGCCCATGAAGAAGCGCACCACTCCTTCATCCCTCCCGGCGGCTTCCTGCTGGCGCGTTGGCGCGGCGGGAACGATTGCCCCTACCCCGGACCATGACGATGCCGTGCGTGACGGCTGCGGCGTGTTT
>JAKIYB010000029.1:0-14167 GCA_022708765.1 Armatimonadota bacterium
GGCCGACAGCCTGGAGCGCATCCCCGCCATGGTCGGCCGCGACGAGCGGAAATGTACCTATCCCCAGTTCATGCGCGGGCCGGATGGACAACTCATCTTTCACTATCGCACCGGTGGCAGCGGTAATGGCGATGAGATTTATAACATCTACGATCCGGCGACGAAGGGTTGGGCGCGCCTGCTGGATACCCCGCTCACCGACGGCCAGGGGCAGATGAATGCGTATATGAACGGGCCGATGCGTGGCCCTGATGGGTACTATCACCTCTGCTGGGTCTGGCGCGACACCCCGGATTGCGCCACCAACCACGATCTCTCGTATGCGCGCAGTAAAGACCTGTGCCGCTGGGAGCGTGTGGACGGCACGCCGGTGACCTTGCCGTTTTCGCTGAAAACCCCCGGCCTTATTGTTGACCCCATTCCCGCCGGCGGGGGCATCATCAACGGCTCCCACCGAATGGGCTTTGACGCGGAGGGAAAGGTGGTTATCACCTACCATAAGTTCGATGCCGCCGGCAACACCCAGGTCTACGCCGCGCGGTATGAAGACGGGCAATGGCGCATCCACCAGCTCAGCGACTGGGCCTACCGCTGGGCCTTCACGGGCACCGGCTCCATGAACTTCGAGATTACCCTCAGCCGGCTCGCGCCGGCGGGGGAGGGGAAGCTGGGCCTCACCTATCGGCATGTCAAATATGGCGAGGGCTTGCTGCTGGTGGACGCCGAGACCCTTGCCCCCCTTGGCGTGACTGATGTTCCCGTGCCCTATCCCGCAGCGCTGATGAAGCCGGCGTCACCCTTCCCCGGCATGCGCGTGCGCTGGACGGGGGACAGCGGCAAGTCGCCAAAGCCCGGTGTCCGCTATGCCCTGCGCAGTGAAGCTCTGCCGCCGCACAACGATAAACCGCTGGAAGGCGAACAGCCCAACCCCGGCCCGCTGGTACTCTACCGCTTACACTATCCGGAGAAATAACCATGCCCACATTACAGTATCGTCCCGATTGGGAAGCCGCCCGCGACCGCCTCACCACCTGGTGGAATGGTGGCGATATCGGCCGACCGGTGATGCAGGTCTTCGCCCCGCGCGAAGAGCCATGGGAAGACGTGCCGGCGATGCCGGAGCCGGAGGGGTGGATCACCGGCTACTCAACAAAGAGCTATCCCTATCGCATCAATCTGGCGCTGCGCGGCTTCGTGAAGACGGAATGCCTGGGCGAGGCGGTGCCGGCGGTCGCCCCCGGCGACCTCGCGCCGAACTGCCTGGCGCTCTACCTGGGCTGCCGCGGCAAAGAGATGCCCGGTACCGTCTGGTGCGAGCCCTGCATGACCGGCCCCGACGACGCCCGTTTCGACTATGACCCCGCCAATTTCTACTGGGATTTCAGCAAGCGTGCCTACACCGAGGTGGCGGCGAAAGGCAAAGGCAAGTTCATGCAGGCCTTCCCGGACCTCATCGAAGGGTTAGATACCCTCGCGGCGATGCGCGGTACCGAGGAACTGCTGGAAGACCTCCTCGACCGCCCGGAATGGGTACAGGCTTGCATGCGGCAAATCACCGACCGCTACTTCCGCTACTATGACGTGCTGTACGACCTTATCCGCGACGAGGTGGGCGGCAGCGTCTTCTGGGCGTGGGCACCTGGTCGCATGGCGAAGTTCCAGTGCGACTTCTCCGCCATGATCTCTCCGGCCATGTTCGGCGAATTCATGGGTCCGGTGCTCACCGAGATGAGCGAGCGCGTCTCCTACTGCATGTATCACTGGGACGGCCCGGCGCCATCCCGCACCACGACGTGCTGCTTGCTATCCCGCGTCTCACTATGCTCCAGTGGACTCCCGGCGCCGGCGTCGAGCCAACGTGGGATAAGCGCTGGTGGCCGCTCTATCACAAGACCATCGAGGCCGGTAAAAAGCTCCTCGTCGGCGTGGATTGTATAGATACAATGCGCACCCTGAAACGCGAATTTGGTGGCGGCCTCAAGCAGATGCTCTTTACCGTGTGGGTGAAAGACCGTGCCGAAGGCGAAGCTTTGCTTCACGCCGCCGAGTGCTGAACGAATCTGTACTCAGTTTCCGGGCGGGCTCGACGGAGTCTCGCCGCCAGAGGAAAGGCAACTATTGCACTGTGCCCTATTTCTTTCGCGCCCGCGGGTGCGCGTCCACGTAGACTTCGCGCAGCAGGTCGCTGGTGACGTGGGTGTAGATTTGCGTCGTGGTGATGGAGCGGTGACCGAGCATCTCCTGGATGGCGCGCAGGTCGGCGCCGCGTTCCAGCAGATGGGTGGCGAAGGAATGGCGCAGGCTGTGCGGGGAGATTTCCTTGACGATACCGGCGCGTGTGGCCAGGCGCTGAATGATTTGCCAGAATGCCACGCGGGAGAGCGCTTTGCGGCGTGGACCGGGGAAGAGGCAGGGAAGGTCGTCATCGCGGGCGTCGAGGTAGCGCTGCAGCCATTCGCCGGCGATGCGCCCCAGCGGTACGATGCGCTCCTTGCTGCCTTTGCCGATGACGCGCAGGTAGCCCATCTTCAGGTTCACGTCGCCCCGGCGCAGGCCCACCAGCTCGCTCACCCGCAAGCCGCTGGCGTAAAGCACCTCCAGCATGGCCCGGTCGCGCAGCCCGCGCAGCGTGCTGATGTCCGGCGCCTCCAGCAGGCGCTCAACTTCGTCCAGCGTCATTGTGGCGGGTAAATGCTGCGTTTTGCGTGGCGCTTCCACGTTCGCGGTGGGGTCAGCGGTCAGCACACCCTCCGCCACCAGGTAGCGGTAGAACTGCCGCACGGCGGTCAGCTTCCGGCAGATGGTGGCGGTGGCAGCGCGCGCCCGGTGCAGCGCAGTCAGATACTGAATGATATCTCCCTCGCTCACCGCCGGCGCATCCGGTTTCCCGCACGTTTCGCGCAGGAATGCGGCGTGCCCCTCCAGGTCGCGCCGGTATGCCGCCAGGCTGTTTCGCGCCAACCCGCGCTCCAACGCCAGATGATCGAGAAATCGCTCAACAAGATCCTGCATGCTTCACGGCGCCCGCCGATCCCCCTTCACCTTCGGCAGCTTGCGCTCCTGCGCCCAATACACAATCTCCCCGCGTTCGCGGCTGATTGCCACCCCGCGCTGCTGCACGTAGCCCGCGTATGGCCGGCTGGCGCTGGGGGTCGGCGGCAATTGGTATATCTCGAAATCGCGCGGCATAGGCAGTGGATGCTGTTCGCCGGCGAGTAGGAAGACTTTCGGGCGCGGCGCGGTGATTTGCTGGCGTTGATAATCCTGTTCTTTCGCCGCGATGTCTTTCGCGCTGGTACTGTAGCGCAGTTGCATGATCGGGCCGGTTTCATGAAGACCGTAGCGTACCGCGAAGAGGAAGAGGCGTTCCGCGTTCGCCGGCATCTTCGTGGGGAAATGCGCTACCGCGTCCAGGTCGTGCTTCCAGAATTTTTCGCGTACGATCGCATAGTGTCGCAGGTCGCGGGTGGGCGCCCAGCTTCGATAAACCAGTTCCATCGTTGTCGCGCCGACGCCGTAGATGAGCGCCACCGCCAGGCAGAGCTTTAAGCCCGTGACGTAAAAAACCGGACGCGGCGGCCGCAGGATGCCGAGAAACAGCCCGAAGATCGCGCCGGTGAGTATTGGCAGGGCATTCATCAGCAGCGTGCCGCTCAACGGCAGTTGAAACGTCTTCGTCCAGTGCAGAGCCACCAGCACCCCGACGAGAATCAAGCCCAGGCAGACCCCCTGCACAATCCCGCGCATAATCCCTGAACCTCCGGTTTTCCGCAGTGTAGGGGAGGGGGCATGAAGCTGTCAACTGATGATCGTCATCGTCATCGGATTCGAAACAATCGTTTCGCCTCATCCGTCACATCGGCATTCCCTCTCCGGCCAGTATCGTCAGAGGGATCGGGGATGTAGCGCAAACGCGGCGACGGCTGCATGCGGCAGGCCGTTTCCGACAATCGTGGCAGCGTGTGAGAAGTGCTGAATCTCAACGCGGCCTGTCGCAGGTAAGATGTCGGCAGCGATAGTCCGGTGGGAGTGCGCGATGGATGAGGCATCGTCTCAGGACGAGTACAATCGCCTGCTGGCGGAGGCGATCATTGATACGGTGCGCGAACCGTTGGTGGTGCTGACGCGTGACCTGCGGGTGGAGCGCGCGAACGCGGCGTTTTATCGGACGTTTCACGTCTCGCCGGAGGATACCGAAGGCCGGCTGCTGTACAACGTGGGAAACGGGCAGTGGGATATCTCGCTGCTGTGCACGCTGCTGGAGGAAATACTGCCGGAAAAGAAGGTGGTGACGGATTTTGCGGTGGCGCATGACTTCCCGGAACTTGGCCCGCGCGTGATGCTGTTGAATGCGCGGGAAGTGGTGCGGCGGGAGGCAGGGGATACGCGCATTTTGCTGGCGATTGACGATATCACCGAGCGGCGGCAATGCGAGCATGTTCTGCACGAAAGCGAGGAACGCTACCGGGCGTTTTCCGAGGCCACCACGGAAGGGCTGGTATTGCACGAGCATGGCCGCATCATCGAGGTAAATCAGACGATTGCCGACCACCTGGGCTACGCGCCGGAGGAAATGATCGGGCATCACGTGATGGAATTCGTCGCTCCCGAATCGCGGGAATTCATGGCGGAACAGATGCGGCATCATGCGTCTGGCCCGTATGAGGCCTACTCGCTGCACCGGGACGGCTCACGCACCGTCGGCGAAATTGAGGCGCGGGAAATTTTCTACCGGGGCCGGATGGTGCGCGTGGTGGCTATCCGCGAAATCACCGCCCGCAAACGCGCCGAAGACGCGCTGCGGAAGAGCGAGGCGCGGCTGCGCGCCGCGATATCCAGCATCGCCGACGAGATATGGTTTACCGACGAGCAGGGCAAAATCCTGATGGTCAACAGGGCTGTCTATACGAACCTGGGACTCGACCCGGACACGGCATTCTTTGCGGATATTGAAGAGGCTGTTGCGGGATTGGAAATCTATGAACCTGACGGTACGCCGCGCCCCCCCGAGCAAGCGTTCCTGACTCGCGCTTTGCGCGGGGAAGTGTTATGCAGCGTCGGCGAACTTGTACGCAACGTTGCGACGGGCGAACTGCGGTACCGCGAGGTGAGCGTGTCTCCGATTCGGGACGGGCAGGAACACATAATCGGCGCGGTTGGCGTTGTGCGCGATGTCACTGAGCGCAAGCGCGCGGAAGCGGAACGCGAGCGATTGTTGGACGAAGTACGGACGCGCGCGGCGGAACTGGATGCCACCCTTGACGGCATTGCCGACGGCGTGGTGATTTACGGAGAAAATGAATGCATTCTCCGCATGAATGACGCGGCGCAACGCCTGCTCGGATTCACCGAAGAGGAATGTATTCACTCGGCGTTTGCACGGTGGCGTGAACGCGGTGTCGAGACCGTGGACGGCACGCCCTTTCCCGTCGAGAAGATACCCGCGCTGTGCGCATTGCGGGGTGAGACCGTCACCGGAATCGAGGTGGTGTTACACCAGCCGGATGGCCGCGTCGTCTGGCTCGCGGCCAGCGCGGCGCCGATCTTCGTGCAGGCCCGGTTGATCGGCGTCGTGTCCGTCTTTACCGACATCACCCGCCAGCACGAATTACAGATGCAATTGCGGCACCTGTTGAATGAAGTGCGGACACGCGTCGCCGAACTCGACGCCACCATTGACGGCGTCGCTGATGGATTTGTCGTCTACGATCCGGACGGTCATATTATTCGCATGAATGCCCCGGCGCGCGAGATGCTGGGCTTCACGGATGCCGAGTGCCACGAGACTATGCTGAGCCGTTGGGCCCCCCGGCACGTCAGAACGCCGGAAGGCGAGCCGCTCCCCCTGGAGCAATTCCCCGTATGTCGCGCCTTGCGGGGAGAACGCGTGCAGGGCGTGGTGCTGGTGGTGGACTGCCCGCCGTCCGGACGGACTGTCTGGTTATCCGCCAGCGCCGGACCGTTTCATTCGCCGGATGGCCGCATACTCGGGGCCGTCGCGAATTACGCGGACATCACGCCAATTATTAAGCTGCGCCGGGAGTTGGAACATCGTATCGCCGAACTCGACGCCACCATCACCGCCGTGGCCGACGGGCTGATTATCTACAATGCGGATGGTGAAATCCTCCTCGACAATCCGGCGGCGCGGCAACTGCTGGACGGTACTTTGCTCGATGCGGAGTATTCCATGCATCCCCACTGGCTCAGTCTGGCGGCATTTTTGCCGGATGGCACGCCCCTGCGCCCCGATGACGCCCCCGGCGCCCGCGCTGCGCGCGGCGAGACTGTCTCCGGCGAGACGCTCCTCTTCAAACGCCATGACGGCACGGTGATCTGGGCGTCGGTGGCGGCGGCGCCCATTCTCGGCCGCGATGGCGTGCTCCAGGGGATCGTGAGTACCTACACGGACATTACGCCCATCGTCATGCTGCGCCAGGAGGTTGAGGCGAAGGCGGCGGAGGTGGAAGCCACCTTCGCCGCGCTGGCGGATGCGATTGTGATTTACACGCCGGACGGAGAGGTGCGCTACCATAACCAGCGCGCGCGGGAGTTACTCGACAATATCCTCTCTGAAGACGAGAAACCCAGACCCCCGCAGTGGATGGCGGCCTTCGCGCGACGACCTGACGGCGCGCCGATTTCACCTGAAGACTCTCCGGCGGCGCGCGCGGCGCGCGGGGAAGTGGTCACCGGGGAAATGCTGGTCTTCCATTGCCCGGACGGCGAGGAAATCTGGGTTTCGGCGACGGCCGCGCCTATCTGCATGCACGGCGGCATGCTGATGGGCGTGGCAGGCACCTATACGGACATCACCGCGCTGCACCGCCTGCAGGAGCAGCAGAAGATGCTGCTGCAGACCGTGTCGCACGATCTGCGCGCGCCGCTCGCGGTCATCAAAGGACACGCCCAGGTGGTCGAGGCGATGCTCAGCGAACGGCAGCTCGACGGCGAGTTGAAGGAGAGCGTTGCCGCCATCATCCGCGGCGCCAGCCGCATGGATGTGATGATACAGGATCTGGTAGATGTGGCGCGCTGGGAGGGCGGACAACTCACGCTGCGGCGGGAGGCGGTGGCGGTACCGTCGTTTCTGCAAGAACTCCTGCGGCGTAATAGCCCGGCGATAGAGACGGCGCGCGTTACGGTCGAAGTGCCGGCTGATCTGCCGCCGGTGTGGGCTGATTACGCCCGGCTGGAGCGTATTCTGGTGAATCTGCTTTCCAACGCGTTGAAGTATTCCGACCCCGGCACGCCGGTGTCGGTGCGCGTTCGGCATGCGGAGAACGAGGTGGTCTTCGCGGTGACGGATCAGGGGCGCGGCATTCCGCCGGAGGCGCTGCCCCATCTCTTCGAGCGCTTCTTTCGCGCGGAAACCACGCGCGCGACGGAAGGCGTCGGGTTGGGGCTTTATATCACCCGCGCGCTGGTGGAAGCTCACGGCGGGCGGGTGTGGGTGGAGAGCGTTGTGGGCGTGGGAAGCACGTTTTACGTGGCGCTGCCGACAGTGGAGTGAGATAGGGGCAAGGGCACAATCCGTATGCGTTTGCCCGTTTGCCCGCGAGCAGGAGGATTTTTCGACTCCGCGATAGAAAAATTCTTCTTTCCAGTACGAGCGATCGTATTGCGGGAGATGATTTTCAATACCATGCGGCAGGAGAAGAGGATACGGCCATGAGCGAAGCCGATAACACCCGACAACGAACGGACATACGAAAAGCGCCAACAGGCATCCCCGGCGTAGACGAGATTACCCGCGGCGGATTGCCGCGCGGGCGGACGACGCTGCTGATGGGCGGAGCGGGCAGCGGGAAGACGATCTTCTCGCTGCAGGCGCTGGTGAACGGCGCGCGCGAGCACGGCGAACCGGGAATATTCGTGGCGTTCGAAGAAAGTGCCCGTCACATCATCGAGAACGCCGGTTCCTTCGGCTGGGACCTGCCGGCGCTGGAGCGAGAGCAGCTCTTCTTTCTCGACGCGCGCATGCCGGCGGAGACGGTGCTGGCCGGGGGGTATGACCTGGCTGGCCTGCTGGCCAGCCTGCAGGCGAAGGCGGAAGCGATGGGAGCAAAGCGCATCGTCTTTGATTCGATAGACGTGCTGCTCATCCTGCTGCAGGATGTCAGCGCGGAGCGCCAGGAACTCTACCGTATATACGACTGGCTGGCTTCCACCGGTCTCACCGGTCTGGTGAGCACGCGCACCGAAGGCGGCGTGGATCCCGTCTTCACCGAGCATTTCGGCTTTCTGCAGTTCATGGCGGACTGTGTGGTACTGCTGGACCACGGCTTGCAGGACCATGTTTCGCTGCGCAATTTCCGGGTGCTGAAATATCGCGGGTCGGGTTTCGCGGAAAACGAATTCCCGCTGGTCATCACCTCTACCGGCATTGAAGTAGCCAGTGCCGGTATTACCGACAGCGCCAAGCAATACCCGGTCTTCACCGAGCGCATTTCGACCGGCGTCGAACGGCTGGATACCATGCTCACCGGCGGTTATATCCGCGGCACGAGCATCCTCATCACCGGCGCGCCGGGCTCGGCGAAGACCACGCTGGGCGGCGCCTTCATGCAGGCGGCCTGCGAGCGTGGCGAACGCGCGCTCTTCATCACCTTCGATGAAGCGGCGGAAGAAGTGGTGCGAAACCTCGC
Organism: Armatimonadota bacterium; assembly: GCA_022708765.1. Lineage (GTDB taxonomy): Bacteria > Armatimonadota > Hebobacteria > CAIYQO01 > CAIYQO01 > JAKIYB01. The sequence continues at coordinate 8,649 of JAKIYB010000029.1, forward strand.
TTCGGTGAATATTTGCCTGCAGCGCTTTACTGACGACGGCCTGCTGCGGATTCACGCGCTCCGTTCGGAAGCGCGCAGCGCCGAGGAGCACCTGGTCTTCATCAAGCGCCTCATTGACGCGCATCAACCAGGCTGCCTGGTCATAGACCCGCTCTCCGCGCTGCTGAAGGCCGGCGGGGAGTTGACCGGACCGGCGGTGGCGCAGCGCCTGCTGAATATCACCAAGCAGCAGGGCATCACCACGCTCTGCACCAGCCTGCTGGCGGGGATTGAACCCGGGGGCGAGGGGAGCCCGCTGCACGTTTCCACCATCGCCGACACCTGGATTCACCTGTCGTATGTGGTGCAAAGCGGCGAGCGCAACCGCGCCCTTACCATTGTAAAATCGCGCGGCACCGGACACTCCAACCAGGTGCGCGAACTGATTCTGAGCAGCGATGGCCTCATGCTGACCGACGTTTACACCGCCGGCGGCGCGGTGTTGATGGGCTCCATGCGCGCGGAGCGCGAGACGGCGGAGGCGCTGGAACGCGAACGAATGCGGCTGGACGCCGAACGCAGGGCGCGGACGCTGGAAGAGGCCAACGCGCAGGCGCTGGCGCGCATTGATGAACTGCGGCGGGAGATGGCGCTGCGCGAGGCGGAGATGACGCGCCTGAAACGTGAGCAGGCGTTGAGCGAGGAAGAATGGCAGCTACGTCAACGGGAGATTCGCGCGGTACGGAGGGCAGATGTGAACACCACCGATATCCCGTACGGCACGCCGCCGGAACAACGCGACGCTGACACCGGTGGGGAGGTGTGACATGGCAACGACCGACACCGTGCTGCGCCTGCGGCTCTACGTCGCCGGCAGCGCTCCCAACTCGGCGCGGGCGCGGGAGAACCTGGCGGCGCTCTGCCGGGGGCTGGCTCCCGAGCGGTTGGACCTGGAGGTTGTGGACGTGCTGCGGGAGCCCATGCGCGCGCTGGAGGACCGGGTATTCGTCACCCCGCTGCTCTGCAAGCTGGCGCCGCCGCCGGAAGCGCGCGTTGTGGGAGACCTGAGCGACCATGCGCAGGTGCGCCGCGCGCTGGGCCTGGAGGAGGTGGAGCCGTGAGCCGCCCCGCCCAGGACGACCCCCGCGTCCTCACTCTCATTAGCCGCATGGTCGAGACGGAAGCGGAGTTACGGACATTGCTTGGTGACAATGTAGACCTGGTGCTCGACCCCGTCACCGGCACGCCGCTCTTCTTCCGCGAGACCCAGCAGGCGCTGCTGCGCGCGCAGGAGGAACTGCGGGAGGCGAACACGCGGCTGGAGCACCGGGTCAGGGAGCGCACGGCGGAACTGGAAGCCACTCTCGACGCCATTGCTGATGGCCTGGTGATTTTCGATACCAGCGGGCACATCACCCGCATCAATGCCGCCGCTGAGCGCCTGATGCGGTATACGCCCGAAGAGCGCAGCCTGGCGGTGTCCGAGCGCATACCGGTCTTGCGCATTGAGAAGCCGGACGGCACGTTGTTCACTCCTGAAGAGACGCCGGTTGCGTATGCGCTGCGTGGTGAGGCGGTATCCGGCGTGGTCATGGTCACGCATCGCCCGCACGGCACACTGTGGGTGTCGGTTAGCGCGGCGCCCATCCGCACGGGGGACGACACCATCACCGGCGCGGTGGTGGTCTTTACCGACATCACCGCGGTGCATGCCCTGCAGGAGCAGATGCGCACCATGCTGCAGATCGTCTCGCACGATCTGCGAGCGCCGATCACGGTGATGCGCGGCCACGTGGATATGCTGCGCCTGCTGCTGGAGGAGCGCGACCTTGACGGGCCGCTGCGCGTCAGCGTGGACGCCATCGGGCGCAGCGAACAGCGGATGAACATGATGATCGAAGATCTGGTGGATGTGACCCGACTGGAAGGGGGGCAGTTGCGGCTGGATCTGCAGCCAGTGATGCTGCCTGCCTATATGAGTGACCTGCTCTCGCGCATGGCGCCGAACCTCGACGCCGACCGCGTAATCACGGAGGTGCCGCCCAACCTGCCGGCTGTACGCGCGGATTACGACCGGCTGGACCGTATCATGACGAACCTGCTCTCCAATGCCCTGAAGTATTCCACCGACACCGTGCGCGTGACCGTCAGCTCGCGCGACGGCGAGGTGATGGTCGCGGTGCGCGACCAGGGCCGGGGCATCGCCCCCGACGACCTGTCCCATCTCTTCCAGCGCTTCTACCGCGCGCGCGGTCAGCGCAAGGCGGAGGTCATCGGCCTGGGCCTGTATATCACCAAGCTGCTGGTGGAAGCGCACGGTGGGCGCATCTGGGTGGAGAGTGAACCCGGTAAAGGTAGTACTTTTTTCTTCACGCTGCCGATAGAGGGAGGTGAAGAGGTGACAAAAGCCCGCAGGGCTGAAAGCCGTTAGCGACGGGTAGAGCGACAGCGAAACCCGTGGATGGACCCATGGGGGAAGTAAGCGAATTTTTCGATTACGAGCACGGTGACGCTTACGAGTTGAGGGGGAGGGTGAAGGAGAAGGTGCTGCCGCGGCCGAGTTCACTTTCCACCCAGATGCGCCCGCCGTGGGCTTCCACCGCCATTTTACAGAAGGTGAGGCCAAGGCCGGTGGACATTTTACGACCGGCCTTGCGTGTTTCCACCTGGCCGAATTTCTCGAAGATACGCTCGAAGGCTTCGCGGGGGATACCCTCGCCGGTGTCGCGCACGTGAAAGAGCATTTCTGCGCCGTCATCAGCTAACACGGCGGCGACGATGATGCTGCGCCCTTCCGGGGTGAATTTCACCGCGTTGCCAAGTAGATTCACCAGGGTGCGGCGCAGCTTGTCTTCGTCGGCGGTAACGGGTGGCAGTTCGGGCGCCACCTCTGCGCTGAGCCGCAGGTCTTTGTCTCGCGCCAGCGGTGCCACCTGGCGCAGCGCGGTCTCCACCACGGTCGCCGGGCAGAGCGGCGCGCGCTCCAACACCAGCGCGCCGCTTTCCATCTTGCTGATATCCAGCAGATCGTTGATCATGCCCAGCAGCGTTTGCCCGCCGTGAATGCCCATGGCGAGCAACTCGTGCTGTAGTTCCGCCAACCCGCCCAGGCTTTCGATGGTCATCAGCCCGGTGAGCAGCGAGGTGAGCGGCGTGCGCAGGTCGTGGACGATCATGTGGGTGAGATCGTCTTTAAGCTGGGTGAGGCGGGTAAGCTGCTCATACTGGCTTTGCAGCTCCCGGTAGAGGCTGACTTCCCGATCGCGCAGGCGTTTTTTCTCCAGCGAGGCGCTGATGCGCGCGCGCAGCAGCACGGGATTGAACGGCTTCGTGAGGTAGTCTTCGGCGCCCATTTCGATACAGCGCACCACGCTCTCGATTTCATCCACGGCGGAGATGGCGATGACCGGAATGCCGCGCCATTCGGGGGAGGCTTTCAGCGTTTCCAGCACCTGATACCCGTCCATCACCGGCATCATGATATCCAGCAGCACCAGATCGGGCGTGCGGGCGGCGATCATCTCCAGCGCCTGGCGGCCATCGGCGGCCTGCCCGGTGGTATAGCCGTCGCGCTGGAGGCGGCGTGCCAGCAGGTCGCGGTTCGCCTCCACGTCATCCACCACCAGCAGGTATCCGGTCGCCCCGACCGTCGCGGCTTCGGATGCGGGCGGTGCGGTGGCTTCCGCGGCGGGTGGCGCGGCTTCCGCGGCATGGACGGACATCTCCCCGGCAAGCGCGAGCAGGCGCCGGGCGGCTTCGCGGATTTTTACGAAGTCGTCCCGTATGGGCATGTCGTCCGCCGGCAGCGCCAGCCAGCGGTCGCAGCAGTCGGTGATGGCGGCGACGGAGGGCTGCAACTGCCGCTGGAGATGGTCGCCCAGTTCGGCGACGTGGCGCGGGGTGGCAGCGGGGGGCAGTTGCGTCGCGGCGAGCAACGAGCCGACCAGCGAAAGGGCATGCGCGCCGGCGCCCGCGATCTGGCGCAGGTCGGCGGCCAGTTCTTCCGGCGCGCCGTCGCCGGCGTCTTCCATCAGCATCTCGCTGTAGCCGATAATCGCGTTGATGGGGGTATGCAACTCATGGCGCATAAACGACAGATACGCGCGCGCGTCGTCGTTGGCGCCAGTGCGGACATTCACGGGGCGGCTTATCCCTTCAGTAGCGACTCGATTTTCCCCAGCAGGCGCGGGAAATCAATCGGCTTTGAATCATAGTCGTCGCAGCCGGCCTGCAGGGCCTGCTCACGGTCCCCGGCCATGGCGTGCGCGGTGAGGGCGATGACCGGGATGGCCTGCGTATCCGGTGTCGCTTTCAGACGGCGGGTCGCTTCCCAGCCGTCCAGCACGGGCAAGCTCATATCCATGAGAATCAGGTCCGGGCGTTCGGCGGCGGCCAGCGTCACGCCCTGTTCGCCGTCCATGGCGGTAATCACCGCGAAGCCGCGGCGTTCCAACCGTCGCGACAGCATATCGCGGTTCATCTCGTTGTCCTCAACCAGCAGTACTTTCGGCATTGCTCTCCTCATTCCTCGTTGCGCCCGCGCTGACCGTGGCGAGGGCGCTCACTTCGCGCAGCAGATCGTCCCGCGTCTGTGCGCTCTTTGCCAGTATCTTCTCCACGTACCCGCTCAACCGCAGCCGGTCCTCCGCGGTGAGCTCTTTGGCGGTGATGACCACCACCGGTACACCGCGCCACTCCTCCCGCTTCCGCAGATTTTCGACGAAGCCGAAACCGTCCATTTCTGGCATCATCAGGTCGAGTAGGATGAGCTGGGGCAGGCGTTCAGCGACGTGATCCAGCCCGACACGGCCGTTCTCGGCGGTGCGCACCGCCCAGCCTTCGCGTTCCAGCAGACGGCGCATCATCTCGCGCGCCGCGGGGTCATCTTCGATGATGAGCACGTCGCGCGGCGTTTCCGGAGTGCTGTACTTTTCCAGCACCACCAACAGGCGCTCGCGCTCCACGGGTTTCACCAGGTAGTCCGCGGAACCGAGTGCGAAGCCCAGGTCCTGATTATCCACCATCGTCAGCATGATCACCGGGATATCCGCCAACTCCGGGTCGGCTTTCAGCGCGGTGATAACCGCCCAGCCATCCATGCGCGGCAGCAGCACGTCCAGCGTGATGACCGCCGGATGGAGGGCGCGGGCCAGGCGGATGCCTTCCTCGCCGTCCGCCGCCGTATGCACGCGGAACCCTTCCTTACTAAGAAAGCGCTCCAGCAGATCGCGCACGGCGGGATCATCGTCAATCACCAGCACGGTATTGGCGCCGGGATGCGGCAGCACGGGTACCTCGCCGACGGGCGGCGGCGGCGAGGTTTCGTCCGCCACGATGACGGGCAGGCGCACCGAGAAGGTGGTGCCGACATCGGGCTGACTCTCGACGCTGATTTCGCCGCCCATCATGCCGCAGAAATGGCGGGTGATGGCAAGGCCAAGGCCGGTGCCCTCGAACTTGCGGTTGCTTTGGTCCTCGACCTGGTTGAACTCGCCGAAGATGTGCTCGACAAGGTCCGGCGGAATGCCGATGCCGGTATC
>JAKIYB010000029.1:14177-16884 GCA_022708765.1 Armatimonadota bacterium
GGTGCCGCCAAAACGCCGCGTGGTGGAGGAGTCGGCTTGCGAGAAGGGTTGATAGAGTTTCGCCACCTGTTCCGGCGTCATGCCGATGCCGGTGTCGCTGACCTGAAGAAGGAGCGCCGTGCCGCTCTCGTCGCTGACGCGCGCGCAGCGCAAGGTGATGCTGCCGTCTTTGGTGAATTTACAGGCGTTGCTGAGTAGGTTAAAGAGGATCTGCCGCACCTTCGTCTGATCGGCATAAATGCGGTCGAGATCATCCCCCCACTCCGTGAGCAGGGTATTGCCATTCGCCTCGAGCAGCGGTTGAATGGTGGTGAGTACGTCCCGCACGAGTGACGTGACATCCAGCCATTCCAGATAGAGCTGCATGCGGCCTGCTTCGATTTTCGACAGGTCGAGCACGTCGTTGATGAGCGCAAGCAGATGCTTGCCTGCGGTGTTAATCTTTCGCAGGTCGGCGATGAGTTCCGCGCAGCCCAGGTCTTCCGCTTCTTCCTGCAGCATCTCGCTGTAGCCGATAATGGCGTTGAGCGGGGTGCGGAGTTCATGGCTCATGTTGGCGAGGAAGGTGCTTTTCGCTTGATTGGCGCCTTCGGCGGCATCGCGCGCCACCTGCGCGTCATGTACCGCGTGCGCCAGTTCCGCGGTGCGCGCCTCCACCTCCTGTTCGAGGGTGCGGTTATGCTCCTCCAACTGCCGGTGTGCTTCGGCGGCGTCAGCGACCGCCTCGCGCTGGGCCGCCAGTGTCTGAAAGAGGAAGCTCTGATACAGCACCAGGAGCACCAGCAGGAGCACCAGCAGCAGCATCGCGGTGAGGCCGCCCTTCAGCGACAGCGGGGCGGCGAACAGCGCGCGCCAGGCGTCCAGCATGCCCAGGTCCATGAGAGCGGCGGGGACCGACAGGGTGAGGCCGCTGATGATCGCCATCACCGTGCCCGCGCGCACGCTGATGAGGACAAGGGCGAGAACGGAGACTACCAGCAGGAACTCCGGCCCGGAGCCCGCGATGCCGCCGCGCAGTAGCGCGAAGACCGCCGTAATGTAGCCCAGCGTCACCAGTCCCCATGCCCGTGTGCGCACACTGAGCTTGCGAAAGATAGCCAGCGCGATGAGTAACACATACACCAGCAGGCAGGGCAGCGCCGAAGACCAGAGCGCGCGGGAGTGCAGCATGTCCGCCGCAAGATTCCATAACATGGGAAAGGAGAGAATAGCGGCCGCGATGACCATGAAATCCAGCATCTTGGCACGCCAGGCCAGCAGGGTCTGATTGACTTCCTGCTTCATGTTCGACGGGGGAGTCGTATCCATGCGCGCACCTCACACGGTTCGGCCGCCAGGCGCCAACCTGGCCATCGCCTGGTCGCCTTTGCCGGATATTTTAACACAAATTTCACGATATCAGTCTGGTTGCTCGAAAAAGAATACCGTGATTGTGTAGATTATGCGCAACGGATCGGTCACCGACTGCTTTCCGCGCTGGCAGCGGTTAAGAAGGATAGGAAGCCGAGTAAAGTCGCGGTCAAGCCCAATGTGAAAGGGCGCGACTCCCGTCGGCTTCCTGACTTGCTGACATATTCGTCGCTACCCCGCCGCCGTTTTCGCCGCCTGGTCGTACAGCGCCATCAGCTTGCGGCCATAAGTGAGGTAGCTTTCATACATCACCTGTTCCTTATCCATGCTCGCATCGCCGAGGTGGATGATGGAGGCGATATGTGGTTCGATGGAGTAGCCGGCATCGTAGCCATGCTCGATGAGCAGGCGGATGCAGTCGCCCACGCGGCAGGATCCTTCGCCTGGATAGGTGAAGACATTCTTCTCGCCATCCAGGTAGCCGTCCTTGATGTGGACATGCACCACGTGGTCAATGACGGTCTCCAGGTACTCATAAGCGTTCTGGCGATGCACGAAGGGATTGCCGGTGTCAAAGACCAGGCGGAAGGCAGGGCTGTCCACGCGCTCCAGCAGTTCCAGCGTATTCGCCGGAGACTCGCCGCCCCAGCCGTTGCAGTTCTCGTGGGCGAGGATGATGCCGCCGTCCTCGGCCATGCGGCTCAGCTCGCGCAGGCGGCGCACCGCTTCCTCGCGCCAGGCTTCTTCGGTCCAGTCGGCGTTCGGGTAGGACATGCAGCGGATATATTTCGTGCCCATGCGCTGCATGCGCGGGATGGCGCGGGTGAGCTCCGCCACGTCCACCGCGAAATCGGTGGTGATGGGGCGGCTCCAGTTCGCCAACTGCGAGGCGAAGCAGCAGACGTGCAGTCCGGCGGCGCCCACCGCCTCATACGTCGCCTCAAAGGTGGCGTCGTCCACATCTGTCAAGTTCGCGCTGCCCACCATGCGCAGCTCAATCTCCGTCCAGCCCAACTCTTTATGCGCGGCGATCTGGCGCTCAATGGGGCGGCCCGCTTCATCGGCGATACCTGCGAAAAACATCAGATGCTCCTTTATCCCCGGTGGGGGTGAATGCACGATTTACTTGTTTACGCGCCGGTCTGGGGAATTCCTGCCTGTCGAGGAGACGAAATGTTGCGAGCATGAAGCGGATCAAAGTGGCAGTGTATACCGTAGCCGCAGCCGCGAACTCAAACGACTGCACGGCTATCGAGGGCAGCAATAATATGCCGAAAGTGGTTGTTACGGCATAAACCACGATTGAACGGGGTGGTAACTTCTCTATTGACAAGCAAACATAAATATGCTATATTGC
>JAKIYB010000029.1:16894-17150 GCA_022708765.1 Armatimonadota bacterium
AAAATATACGATCTTTAGTTTTCTCATGGAGCGCTGTCTTTGCCGGGCTGTTCGCTCTTGTCACCCTCGGCGGCTTCTGCTATACTGGCGCGTTGTGGATATCGGCTTCGGCCGGTATATGTTCCGGCGCGAGTCGGAACTGGCGCGGGCGCCCGCCCGCGTTCCCTTCCTGCGCATCCTGGTGGGTGCGCCATACAGACCAGAGGAAGGAGGTGACACGATGCGACCGTACGAGGTGATGTATATCCTGCAGCCG
>JAKIYB010000002.1:0-8484 GCA_022708765.1 Armatimonadota bacterium
TGTTCCGCGTTGGAGGACGCCGGCCACGTGCCGGTCATCCTCGATTCGCTGGTGAACGGGCGGCGGGAATTCACCGAGGGGCGCGCCTTCTACCACGGTGATATCGCCGATGACACGCTGCTTGACCGCGTGTTCACCGAACACCCGGAGATCGTGTGCGCGATTCACTGCGCGGCGCTCATCATCGTGCCTGACTCGGTGGCGAATCCGCGGCAGTACTACACGGAGAACGTAGCCAAATCGCTGCGCCTCTTCGGCTCGCTGCGGCGGCTGGGCTGTCGGAGGGTGGTCTTCAGCTCTTCGGCGTCGGTGTATGACGATGTGCCGGGCTTCATGGTCACCGAGGACGCCCCGCTGCGCCCGCGCAGCCCTTACGCGCGCACGAAATACATGATGGAGATGATTCTCAGCGACTTCTGCGCCGCCTACGACATGCAGGGCATCGCGCTGCGTTACTTCAACCCCATCGGCGCCGACCCGCGCATGCGCTCCGGCGCCTACGTCGCCAACCCCTCGCATGTGCTGGGGAAAATGGTGGCGGTGGCGACCGGCCGCGAGCCGCTGTTCCACATTACCGGCGTGGACTGGCCCACCCGCGACGGCTCCGGCATCCGCGACTACATCCACGTCTGGGATCTGGCGCAGGCCCACGTACGGGCGATGGAGGGATTTGAGGCGGCTTTCCAACGCGCCGGCGGCGGCCGCTACCTGGTCATCAACCTTGGCACCGGCAATGGCGTTACGGTGAAAGAGCTGGTGGGCGCCTTTGAGGAAGTGTGGGGCAAACCGCTGCCGAAACAGGAATCCCCCGCGCGTCCCGGCGACGTGGCCGGCGCCTACGCCAATGCCGACACCGCCCGCAGGCTGATTGACTGGCAAGCCGGGCTCCCCATCACCCAGGGCATCGCCGACGCGCTGAAGTGGGACGCCATCCGCGTAGAGCGGGGCTGGTGAGGGCAATACTTAGGACGGAACTCAGCTGCGTGTTCGGTGTCGAAATGGGCGTGATGCGCTTCTCCATCTTCCTGTCATTGCTGATTCTCCTGCTGGCGCCCGTGCGGGCGGGCGTGGTGGTGTCGGCGGATTTTTCGACTCATCCCGCACCGCTGGGGTGGACGCACGGCTACTTTGACATCTGGGGCCAGAATGTTCGCTGGGAAAAGCGCGAGGACAACGGGCGCTGCCTCTCCATCCGCGATGGCCGCGCCTACTCGCCGCGCTTCACGGTGAAGGAGCACCAGCGCTATCGGCTGACCTTCACCGCGCGGGGCGTCAGCGGGCCGTTGTGGGGCATCTACTTCTACGATCGGAAAGGCGAGCTGCTGGCGTACGACCACTATAGCGGGATGGAGCTCTCCGAGGTCTGGCAGACGCAGGCCTATTATTTTACCACCAAGTTCCCCGCCGTCTCGGCCAAGCTCCTTTTCGTCAACGATGGCCGGGAGCCGGTGCTCATTGACGACATAACGATTGAGACGGTGACGATGGCGGAGTATGTCGCTGCGGTGACGGCCATGGAGGCGGCGCTGCCGCCCGCCGCGGACGCGGAGCGCCTGCTGCCGCGCACGCGGGGGAAACTGGCGCGGGGAGACGCGGTGCGTATCGTCGTCCTCGGCGACAGCATTGGCAATGACCTGAGCAACGCCCCGCTGGACGCGCTGCTGGCGCGTGTCTATCCGAAGGCGCAAATCGAACGGCGCTTCACCGGCCGCGGCAGCACCGGGTATGACATCTTCCAGCGCAGCGTGGATGTCACGGTAGTGAAGCACCAGCCTGACCTGGTGGTCCTGCTCTCCATCACCAACCGGCTGGATGAAGAGATGCCTGTCGCCCTGGAAAAGATCATCACCGACATCCGCGCGGCATTGCCGGCGACGGAAATCCTGCTGGCGACGCCGCACGTGGACCAGTTCTCGCCGCGCCATCATCCCGGCAGCGCCCAGCGGGAGATCGTCCGCGCGCTGGCGACGAAATACACGTTGCCGATGGTAGACCTGCTCGCCGCCTGGCAGAACTACCGTGCCGATACCGGCCAGCCGCAAGACTGGCTGCTGCGCGACGTGGTGCACATGAACGAGCGCGGCCGGCTGGTGAGCGCCACCGCGGTAGCCGCGTGGCTGCTGCCGGTAAACGAGCCGCAGGACAATGGAGAAGCACATGCGCGTTAATCTATGGGTGTTGATGTTGCTGGCCTGCGGGGTGGGGCTGGCGGCTGCTGCCAGTGATGACGAATTCGTCGGGCCCTTCCCCACCTGGGCGGACGTGAAGCGCGACTACGGCGCGGTGGGTGATGGGAAGGCGGACGATACCGAGGCGTTTCAGCGTGCGCTGGATGACATGGGCACGCCGGCGAGTAAACATCACCACCTGTGGATTCCCGCCGGTACCTATCGCATTACAAAGACGCTGGCGCGCGCCGGGGTGGCGGGCATGGCGCTCATCGGCGAGGACCCGGCGACCACCGTGCTGCGCTGGGACGGTCCCGCCGGCGCGGGCGGCGCCGATGATCCGAACTGGCGCGGTCCGGGCTGGGATGACTGGAGCGGCGTGCACGCGAGCGATATGTTCTGGTTCAACGGGCGCAACAGCCGCTTCGAACGGCTCACTTTAGACGGCGCGGGCAAAGCCTCCGCCGGATTCGCCTTCAAGTGGAACTCCATGCAAGCGGAAGCCGGCCAGACGCCCTCGCATCGTATCTCATTGGCTGACGTCACCTTTCGTGATCTGGCTATCGGCTTTGATGGCGGCGGCAAGCTGCTCTCGCTCGACTCCGAGGTGCTCATGCGGCGCTGCAAGTTCCTGCGCTGCCGCGAATACGGCGTCGGCCTGCACCATTTCAACGCGGTAGACTACTGGCTGTGGCATTGTGAGTTCACCGACTGCGGGGTGGGGGTGAGCAACGAGCCGAAGCCGCACGGCGGAGTTGTGCATGTCTATGAGAGCCTCTTCCGCAACTCGCGGGAAGCGGATTTCACCATCTTTCACGCCGGTTTTTTCGGGCTGCGTCACAATACCTCCATCGGTTCCAGGCGCTTCTTCCACGCGAAGAACAACGGTGCCAACGGCGCGATCATCACTCTGCAGGGCAACACCATCATTGACCCGATCGAGCATGACGCACTCGTCTTTGAAACCATCGGCAACATCAACCTGATGGACAATACCATCCTCAGCCGCGCGGATGCCACGGGACCGGTGGTGCGCGGGGAGTTGGGCGTGCCCGTCTCCCTCAGCGCGTTCAATAACACCTTCTCCGTGGCGCAGCCCTTTCAGGTGAAGGGGCAGCTTGTCGAAACGGGCACAAAGGTCGTCGCCCGTGGCAAAGTGCGCCTGGCGGTGCCGGTACTGCCCGGCCCGCCACCCCGCGCGACGGGTCCGATCTTCCCCGTGGATGCGGGCGCGAATGCCGAGGGCATTCAGCAGGTCATCAATCAAGCGGCGGCGCACGCCGCGAAGCGGAAAGGCAGTCGCCCTGTCGTCTTCTTGCCCCGCGCCATCTATAAAATTGACCGCACGCTGGTCATTCCCGCGAATACGCCGTTGTACCTGGCTGGCGATGGCGTCTACCAGTGGCCCGACGGCACGAAAGGGTGCCTGTTGACCTGGACCGGCCCGGCGGATGGCGGCCCGGTGCTGCGGCTGGAGGGCCCCAGCCGGGCGGTGTTGAGTGACTTCGGCGTCATCGGTCCGAAGCTCGGCCCGCGCCGCAAGGACGGGCCCACCCCGCCGACGCTCGGTGATGCCATCGCCGTGGCCGGGGCGGATCAGCGGGATGGTCGCGTCTACCTGCAGGAGTGCAACCTTGGCGCGACGGCGGGCATCGGGCTGCTGTCGGACGGCCTGGATGAAACCCGCGTGCAGGCCATTGCCTTTGAAGGCGGCGGGCTGAACTGGTGGAGCCGCGACTGGGACGGTGTGATGGCCGCCGACCCGTACTTCCCCTATCCGGCAATCAGGGTGGTCGGCGGACCTAAAGCGAAGGCGGGAAAAGGGGTGGCGGGCCGGGTGGAGTTGTTGGGTGGCAACACGGGCCGCTACGACGTGATGGACGGCGGCACGCTGCTGGTGCGCGACACCTGGTACGAGAGCAACTGGGCGCCCTTTCACATGCGCTTGCGCGGCAACGGCCATTTCATCCTCGATACCGGCCTTGACGCGCAATATACTCACCCGAACTTGAAAGGCGCCGGCGCGACTTATACGCTGGAGGATTTCACCGGCACGCTGGCGCTGCTGAATGTCGGTGGGCACTACAACGCCGATAACCCGGCGCTGGTCTTCCGCGGCAACTGCGCGGGGGCCAGGGTGCTGCTGCTGGGAATCTCCGGACAGAACGGCTGGTTGCCGGACCTGACGAAGACCGCCGGCGCGAAGTTGACGCTGCTGAACGCCCGAAGCGGCGCCGCCATCGCCCGGAATCCGTTGCCGGCCGATCCTGACGCACTGGTTGCTTTCCTGGCGCCCACCCGCGAAGCCCGCCTGCTGCCGCCGGTGCCGCGCCCCGCCGGCGCCACCGACCTGCGCCTCATTCGCATTCGCACGGACAACGCCCGGGTGGGACTGTGCCTGCGGGGGCGATAGCCGCCTGGTCTATGTCCGGGGCGCTTACATTGCCGTGAGCCAGCTCGCGATGACGCCCTGACGAAAGTCCAGCAGGCGATTGATGAGCATGCCGGCGATACCGTCCAGACAGGCGTCGGGGGTAGCGGGGTGCGTTTCCAGGGCGAGGCCGCCCATCACCGCCGGGCTGGCGTGCGCCGCCAGCGCATGCTGGAAGCGCGCGGTGTCGTCCTCCGTCCAGGACGCGTCGCCCTGCAGCCCAAGGTAATGCGGCGTCAGCGCCGTGACCAGTGGCGCGCTGATGGTTCCCAGCGCCGCGATGGCTTGCGGGCGCAGACTGGCGTCTTCGTGGGCCGCGGAGAGCAGCGCGTGCAGGCAGGGGGCGGCGCCAACTTTCTCCGCCGCGCCGTTGGCATATACGCGCACCGAGGCCAGCCCCGCGCACTCGGCGACGATGCCGGGCACGCGCTGACCGTCAATGAGGAGTCCCAAGCCGACGCGGGGACCATGCCGCAGGGACATCGCCATCAGCCGTTCCGGGGATGATGGCTGCCGCGACCAGGCGCTATACGCCAGCGCGTTCGTCTCGCTTTCCAGTACCACCGGCAGGCTGAAGCGCGTCGCCAGTTTCTCGGCCAGCGGATCAGGCGCGCAGCCGGGCATGCCGGCGCAGGTGAGCAGCGTCTGCCCGTCGGGCGATACACTGCCCGGCAGCGCGATGCCGATGCCCGCCCAGGGCGCCCCTGGCTCCCTTAGCATCCGCGCGATGAGCCGTTCGAGCCCTTTGCGCAGGCCCTCCGGCTCCCACGCGCCCGGCGCCGTGGTACGCAAAGGACCAAGGGGCATACCCGCAAGGTCCATGGCTCGCGCGGTGAAGCCCAGGGGGTGAACGTCCACGACCAGCACGCGGCGGAATTGCCAGTTGAAGGTGAGTGGCGTACGTGGACGACCCGGACGACCATAGAGCGGCGGACCGGAGATGACAAGCTCCTGCGCGCGCAGCGCGCTCACCTGCTGCACGATGACCGGATGGCTGAGGCCGGTAGCATCGCGCAACTCCGCCTGGGTGAGAGTAGACCGGGTTAACAGCGCCGTGACGACGCGCCAGGATGCCGGCAGAAAGGCATCGTCTTCCGTGATGTTGGGAGCGACCTTCATGAGCTCCTCCTCCAGAAAAATATGCGCTGACAGCTTCCACCGCGCCATCCCGCGCGGCAATCGGGGAACCAACATGCAAACATCAGCAAAAGCAAGCGGTTACTTCTTTATTAAAGCACTAATTCTTTGTATGTCAAGGTTCTTTATGAAACATTTACGTGAGGGGCGCTTACAAAGAGATACGCGCGGGAGGCGCATACCTGCGATGGGGGGCGATATCCGCGTTCACATGGCGAGAAACGGGCTTTCGCGCGCGAACGCTTCCGCCGCCGCAACTTCCGCGTCTACCGCGGATTCGATGGCGGCGATGTCGGAGGGCGAGAGCGCGCCAGCGGTCCGGGCGGCGTCGGCAAAACGGGCGATCGGGTCGCGCGCGGCCCATTCGGCTTCTTCCTCGCGGGTGCGGTAGACGCGCAGGTCGCCGCGCGAGTGACCGAGTATGCGGTAGGTCAACGCCTCGACGAGGGTGGGGCCATCGCCGGCGCGGGCGCGGGCGGCGGCCTCCGCCACCGCCACATGGACGGCGGCGACGTCATTGCCGTCCACCGTCACGCCGGGGATGCCGTAGCCGGCGGCGCGGTTGGCGATGTTGCCGCTGACCATGCAGCAGGCGGGACTGGACATCGCGTAGCAGTTGTTTTCGCAGAGGAAGACAGCCGGCAGGCGCCAGATGGCGGCCATATTCAGCGCCTCGTGGAAGGTGCCCTGGTTGCTGGCGCCGTCGCCGAAGAACGCCAGCGCCACCTGCCCGGTGCCGCGATAGCGCGCGCTGAACGCCGCCCCCACCGCGATGGGCAGCATGCCGCCGGTGATGCCGTTCATGCCGAGGAAGCCGATGGAAAAGTCGGCCATGTGCTGGGTGCCGCCCTTGCCCTGGGAATACCCCGTCGCCTTCCCGAACAGCTCCGCCATGATGCGGCGGGCATCGCCGCCTTTGGCGAGGAAGTGGCCGTGGCCGCGATGATTGCTGGTGACATAATCATCGGCGCGCAGCGCCGCGCAGGCGCCCACCGCCGTCGCTTCCTGCCCGGCGGACAGGTGCGAGGTGCCGCGCAGTTCACCGGCGGCAAACAGGGCGTCCACCCGCTCCTCAAGGCGGCGGATGAGGAGCATGGTATGCAATACACGAGCGGCTGGCCAGTCAGGATGCATCACGGATTTATTCTCCACTCCGTTTGACGCTGGGTGCCGGGGAAGGTTTCGACCGCGGAACATGCAATGACGACCGGCTCTAGCCGGTCGTCATGCGGGTGCTGACGGTTTTTCTCTGTTACATCGAGCGGGAATATGGCGTGCCGTTAGGGTGATCCGGTGGTTCGGGCGCCGTTCTCTGCGTGAGCCAGCCGGGGATGCCCATCACCATGCGCACCAGCGCTTCCACCAGGAAGGCGATCCAGAGCAGTTCCATCATCAGCAGCATGGTGAAGCAGAACCAGATGACCGGCGGCCACAGCAGCGTGTCGGTGTGGCTGGGCGAGAAAGCGAGCACCAGTGCCAGCACGCTGATGCTGGCCAGATACATGATGAGATCGCGCACCCGGCTGTCAGGACTTTTTACCCACAGGTAGCGGCCGCCGGCCATCAGCACCAGCGTCGCCAGGCAGAAGACCGCCAGATATTGTGAGACCCAAATCCCAAGGATTTTTGCGACTTCCTCAAACATGGTCATGCCTCTCTTTTCTCTATCGCGCCGCCCCATATCAGGGGGGGAAGCAAGGGCATCCTGTTACTGATGTATTCCATACCGTGGCGATTCTTTACCAGTAGACGGTGAAAAAAATGTGCCGGGTGCCGGGACGGTGCCGCGCGGGTATGGTAGAATAACGGCTGATGCTCTTCACCATCGTTATGATCGCCGCCATGCTCGTGATCGTCGGCTTCGCGCTGCGCGAAGTGGCGCTCTTCGCGCGCCGGCGCGACGGCTATACATTGCGCCGATTCACGTTGCGGCTCTCCATGACCGTCATGCTGCTGTTCCTTTTTGGCAGCATTTTCGTCGGGGTGCGCGTCTTCGGCCTGGCAAGCCCGGTCGGCTTTGATAAATACTGGATCGCTTTCTGGGCGTTCATCACCATGCTCACCTTCGCCGTGCTCTGCCTGGTGCTGGCTGATCTGCGCACGCTCGGTGAGGAAACGCGCTCGGAAGCCGCCGTGCTCTGGCAGGAGATGGCGCACATGCTGGCTGAACACACGCCGGACAAAGGAGAGGAGCCGCGCGGTGACGCCTGACGACCTGCGCTATCTGCGCTGCGCGCTGGCGCTCGCGCGCCGGGGGCTGGGCCGTACCCACCCGAACCCGGCGGTGGGCGCGGTGGTGGCGCGCGACGGCGTGATCGTCGGCGAGGGCTTTCACCCTCGCGCGGGCGAACCGCACGCCGAAATCTTCGCCCTGCGCGCCGCCGGCGAACGAGCGCGCGACGCCACCCTGTATGTGTCGCTGGAGCCCTGCGCGCACCACGGCAAGACACCGCCCTGCGCCGACGCGGTCATCGCCGCCGGCATTGCCCGCGTGGTCTTCGCCTCGCTGGATCCCAACCCGCTGGTGGCGGGGCGCGGGCTGGCGCGGTTGCGCGATGCGGGGGTGGCGGTGGAACATGGCGCCCTCGCCGACCAGGAAGCGCGGCTGAACGAAGCCTGGCGGCACTGGATGGCGACCCGCCGGCCCTTCGTCACCCTCAAACTGGCGGCCAGTCTCGACGGCAAAATCGCCACCCGAACCGGCCACTCACAGTGGATCACCGGCGAGGCGGCGCGGCGCGATGTGCA
>JAKIYB010000002.1:8498-28397 GCA_022708765.1 Armatimonadota bacterium
GATGCCATCCTCACCACCGCCGCCACCGTGCTCGCTGACGACCCGGCGCTCACCGCGCGCGCGCGCGGCGGCCGCGATCCCCGGCGCGTCATCGCCGATCCCTGCCTGCGCACGGCCGCCGAGGCGAAAATCTACGCTCCGGCGGAGCGCCCCCCGCTGCTCGTTACCGCCGTCGAGGATGACGCGCGATTGGCGCCCTTTCGCGCCCGCGGCGTGGAAATACTGCACCTGTCCGCGCCCGACGGCCATTTCGATCTCAACGCGCTGATGGCCACCCTCGGCGCGCGCGATATCGTCAGCCTCATGGTGGAAGCCGGCGGCTGCTTCGCCGGCGCGCTGCTCGATGCCCGCCTGGTCCACAAACTCCGCCTCTACCTCGCCCCCCTCCTCATCGGCGGCCGCGACGCTATCCCCGCTCTCGCCGCCCTCGGCGCCGCCACCCTTGCCGACGCCCCCCGCTTGCGCGACGCGGTATGGACGCGCCTCGGCGAAGACTGGCGCGTGGAGGGGTATGTGGGGTATGCGTAAGGCATCTCCCCCAGTTCATCCTCCAAACATCGTGCAAAACGTCTCGTTTTGGGGGTGATTCGGAGGTGGGATGGTTGACGCGGGATGTCGGAGAGCGCGTATCACCCCGCGCAAAACGCAAATTTTCAAAATGCGGGGTGATACATCTGTTGCCCGAAGTGGGAAGCAGGTTCAGGCGATCTTCTCCTATCATGGTACGGACGGCAGCGTAGCACACTTTTGTTCTTTTGTCAAGCGTATGTTTGTGTTGGTGGGGATTCGTGGGGGTGGGAACGGGGGAGAGTCCCATGGAATTGTGCCCTTACAGGGCGAGAGCGTTCTGTCGGGACCGGCTCCCAGGGCGTTGCCCTGGGCTAGAGAATTGGCAGAAGAAGGAATAGTGAGATGCAGCGCGCAGAGCATCCTTGCTCCTCAAACTCCCAGCCCTGGCATTTCATTCTTTCCTCTGCTCATTCCCTAGCCCAGGGCAACGCCCTGGGAACCGGTACCATTAAAGCGCTCACGCCCTGTAGGGGCAGAATTCCTTCACTCAAAAAATACGTCCTCATTGAGCGCCACGCCATGTTCGCGGAACAGGTGACGAATCTCATCCGTGAAGGAAACTTGCCGGTGGTGTTCGCGTTGACCGGCGATGTAGGCGGCGACGCGTTTGATATCCGCCTCACCCACCGAGAAAGCGGCATACCCCGCCTGCCAGTAGAAATCGGCAAAATCCGGTCCTTTTGTTTTGACCCACTTTTACGAGCTGCCTTTCAGTTGTTCGATGACAAAATCCAGCGGGTGTGTGCGCGCAAGGAAGAAGAGGGAATGGGCGTGGTCCGTGGCGGTATTCGTGCGAATGGGTGGGCAATCCAGGTGGCGAAGAATGCCGATGAGATAGGCGTTCAATTCACCAGCAATCGCGTCGGTGATGAGCGGTTGGCGATGCTTCGTGCTGAAGGTGAGGTGGACGGCGATGCGGGCGAAGGACTGCGGCATGGGGAATACCTCCATGTTATAGAATTGCGCCCTTACAGGGCGTGAACGCTCTAACAGTACCGGTACCCAGGGCGGTGCCCTGGGCTAGGGAATTTGAAAGACAAAGGAATAGTTATGTTTCATTGAATGCAATTTCTTCTTCTGCCAATCCTATAGCCCAGGGCAACGCCCTGGGAACCAGTCCCAATGAAGAACCTCACGCCCGGTAAGGGCACAATTCCTCTCACTTCGGTGTCTTGATTTCCCCTTCGATCTTGCCTTTGAGACCCTCGATGACGAACGAGGCGTCCGTGCCGCCGCATTCATCCATCAGCGCGGTCATGGCGTCTTTGAAGTCCTGTTCCGAGATATCTTTGTCCAGCGCAATGGCGGCGGCCACCTGCACCAGCCGGCTCGGATCCTTCTCTGCGCGTGTCAGGTAGGGCAGCACGTTTGGCTGTTGGGCGTTATCCTGCAGGGTCACGGCAGCAAATGCTCGCGCCCAGTTCGCATCATCATGCAGCAAGATGGTAACGAGGGCATCGCGCACGCGCGGGTCTTTTTTACCGGCAAGGATGCCCATCAGCGTAATACGTACTACTGGATTGGTATCGGGCAGTAAAGTAAGGAGCTTATCGGTGGCTTTGTCGCCCTGGAGTATCGCATAGGTTGTAATTGCTGTATAGCGAATGTAAGGGTTTTCATCACGCAGGCACATCTCGACTGCCGGCACGCATTTCGGCGATGGCGCGAGGGTGAACCCGTAAAGTATACTCATGCGTAAATCCATCTCCGCATCGGCATCTTTCAAGATGTCACACACGGCAGCCAATGCTTTCTCCGTGCCGAGATGAACCATCACCATCGCTGCCGGCTGCGCCACATCACTGTCATCGCTGCGCAGGTCATCGTATAACCAGGGCATCGGCGTCGCGCGCAAGCACTTCATGGCTTTGTTCGTTCCGAGCACCATCAGCACCAGCGCGGCGTATCGCCGCTGTTCCGCATGTTCGGCGCGCAGCGCCGTGCCCAGCGCGGATACCGCGGGGTCGCCGGTGTTGAATAGACGTACGGCGGCGAGTTTACCGGTGTTGTCGTCCGCACTGGCAAGGTCGCGGACCAAGCGCGTAATATCCTCGCCTGTTGCGGGCGGCGTCGGGATCGTTGGGTCGGAGAGGGTTATCCGCCTGATGGGTTTCTTGTCGGAAAACGCCCTGAGTTCTACATCAATGGTGATTCGGGGTTTGGTCTCCTCGGCAAGCGCGGGGACCGCAACAGCGGAGAGGAAGGTGCCAATCATCAGGCATACCAGCAGCGTTCGCATAACAACTCCTTTCCCTGGACCAGATACGCTTGATAATATCCTTCCACGCATGCGCCAGCTTCCCTGCTGGATTCACCGCTTGTTTCACGGCTAAATCAATCGCGGTCACGCGGCATACAGCGCCTTCCCTTCGCCCAGTGCGCGGGCGAAGGACTGCGGCATGGGGAATGCCTTCATGGTATAGGAATTGTGCCCTTACAGAGCGAAAGTGTTTTGTCGGTCCCGGTTCCCAGGGCGGTGCCCTGGGCTATAGGATTTTAAGGACAAAAGAATTGTTCTGTTTCATTGAATGCAATTCTTTTCTGCTCATTCCCTAGCCCAGGGCAACGCCCTGGGAACCAGTATCGAGAAATTGCCAACGCCCTGTAGGAGCATAATTCCCGATTATAAATAATTCCGCCGCCAGTCTTCCCCCTCGAGCAGCAGGGCTTCCGCGGCGTGGGACACCGCGCCGTCGGCGGCGGTGGGGGTGTTGGTGAGGAGGGGGAGGAGGGTGGTTTTACGGCGGTGGGTGTAGGTCCAGTCGAGCAGGTGGGCGCGGAGGTCGTGGACGATGTCCTGATACGCGGGGTCGGCGGCGAGATTGACGCGTTCGCCGGGGTCGGTGTCGTGGTCGAAGAGTTCGGTGAAGGGGGCGCCACCGCTCATCGCCGCCGGATAGTGGACAAGCGTGTAGCGCCGCGTGTGGACGGCGTGGGCGTATGGCCCCTCGGTGACGGCGACATCGCGCACGGCGTCCGTATCGCCGGCCAGCACGCCGGTGAGATCGTGCCCGTCCGTCCAGTCGGGTGCGGGCAAGCCGGCGAGGGCGCAGAGGGTGGGCAGCACGTCCACCGACTCGGCCAGCGCGCCGCATGTCTCGCCCTCCGGCAGGTGCCCCGGCCATGACCAGAGCATCGGCACTTGCGTCACCGCGCGCGAGCCAATGCCCGGCGCTTTTTCGATGAGCCCGTGCTCCAGCATGAAATCGCCGTGATCGCTGGCGTAGACGACGATGGTATTCTCGCGCAGTCCCAACGCGTCCAGCCGCGCGAGCACCCGCCCCACCGCGTCATCCATCTGGCTGACGCAGCCGTAGTACCCGCGCAGCACGCGCCGGCGGGCAGCGTTCCAATCGCGCGGTTCGAAGACGGCCCACTCCACCGCGCGCTGCCGTTCCCGCTCCGCGCGCAGCGTCGGGTGGCGATCCGCCAGGTCGTCGTGCGCCGATGGCGGCAGCGGGAGATCATCGTCATACAGCTCCCAAAACGGCGCCGCCGGCGCGTAGGTGGGGTGGGGGTGCGGGAAGCTCACCCACAGGCAGAAGGGGTCGTCACCGGCCTCCTCCAGGAAGCGTCCCGCTTCCGCCGCCGTCCACGCCTCAAACGTGTCGTCCGGCCCCAGCCGCGAGGGGCGGGCATCCAGCCCCTGTCCGGCGCAGGCGCCGTGCGCGGCGTACCATTCCTGCAGGAAGAGGTCGTCCCGCTCGGTGCGCAGGCCCTTGCCGGTCAAGTAGTCGGAGTAATCGTCGCGCGGAAACTCTTCCCAGCAGCCCAGCGCCTCCGGCGGCGTGAGGCTGAGGTCGCGCACCGGCGCATATTCGTGACCGTAGCCATCGCGCGTCAGGTCGCAGTCGCGCGAGAGCCAGCCGGGCGGCGTGTGGATCTTCCCCACCATGCCGGTGCGGTAGCCCGCGCCGCGGAAAGCCGTGAAGAGCGAGGGGATATGCAGCGGCGGCGCGCCGTCCAGCCCGTAGTAGCCATGATTGAGCGCGTACTGTCCGGAGAAATAGCACACGCGGCTGGGGGTACAGATAGGGCTTTGCGCGAAGGCGCGGGCGCAGCGCACTCCGCGCGCCGCCAGCGCGTCCAGCGCCGGCGTCCGCACCCGTGGATGCCCCGCGCAGCCCAGCGCGCCGGCGTGGTGCTGATCGCTGAAGAGAAACAGGATGTTGGGCTGTTGCGGCATGCGCGCTCCCCATGTTTCATGGCTGGACAGAATGTGGAAGGTACCTTATGATTATACAGAAGACCGGGATGTGGTCAAGCGCGCTCGGTTGGAGACGGCTATGGTACTTGAAGCACAGAGCAAGCTGCAGCGCATCGTCGAACTACATGATGAGTTGGCCGGCGTGAATGACCTTGACATCCTCCTCGAACACGTCCTCACCCGCGCCCGGCAGTTCATGCGCGCCGACGCCGGCTCGATATACATCCGCGACGGCGAGACGCTGAAGTTCAGCTATACGCAGAATGACACCCTGCGGCGTCGGCTGGCGCCGGGCAAGAAGCTCATTTACACCACTTTCAGCATCCCCATCAACCATACTTCCATCGCCGGATACGTCGCGTCCACCGGCATGGCGCTGAACATACCGGATGCCTACGCGCTGTCACCCGACCTGCCGTACCACTTCAACCGCGGCTACGACGATCTGTCCGACTACCGCACGCACAGCATGCTTACCGTGCCGCTGCGCACCAGCCAGGGCGCCATCGTCGGCGTGCTGCAGCTCATCAACGCGCTGGACGACTACGGCCAGGCGATGCCCTTCTCCGATGAAGACGAGCAGACCATCGGCCTGTTCGCCACCAGCGCCGCCGTGGCGCTGGAGCGCGCGCAGATGACGCGCGCGCTCATCCTGCGCATGATGAGCATGGCGGAACTGCGCGATCCGCGGGAAACCGGCGCGCACGTCAACCGCGTGGGTGCCTTCTCGGTGGAAATCTACGAAACCTGGGCGCAGGCACAGGGGTTGACGCAGGCGGAGATTGACCGCCAGCGCGACCTGCTGCGCATCGCCGCCATGCTGCACGATGTGGGCAAAGTGGCGATTTCCGACGTGATTTTAAAGAAACCCGGGCGCTTCACGCCGGAGGAATTCGAGGCGATGAAAGGGCATACCCACCTGGGCTACCGCCTCTTCGTCAATCCCTGCTCGCCCTTCGACACCGCCGCCGCCACCGTGGCGCTGACGCACCACGAATGCTGGGATGGCGGCGGGTATCCCGGCCACGTCAATCCCGCCACCGGGGAACCGCTTCCCGACCATCTCGGCGAGGGCGGTAAACCACTCGGCCTGCGCGGCGAGGAAATTCCCCTCTTCGGCCGCATCGTCTCCATCGCCGATGTCTACGATGCCCTTCGCTCGCGCCGCGTCTACAAGGACGCGATGGACGAGGGCGAGGTGCTGGATATCATCGCCTCAGAACGCGGCAAAAAATTTGATCCGGCGCTGGTAGACGCCTTCTTCGCCTGCCACGAAGTGTTGTACTCCATCGGCGCGCGGTACGCGGGGACGTGAGCATCTCTCCGGTCACCGTGCAGAGCCACCGCGGGGCATGGGCACGGCTTTGTGAACGATACCGCGGCATCGTTAACGTCGGAAGATACGGACGGTGTAAATTCGAGACGGCGCTCACACCTCCTCCGGCTCATCCCCCACCAGCGCCGCCGGCGCCGCCCCCATCCCTTTCAGACGGCACTGCGTGCCTTCTTCGGCGGTGACAAGCTCGTCAATTTTCGCCGTGGCATCGCCGGCCTCGCCGTTGCGGGCGACGTAGCGCAGCGGCACGTCGTCGTCCATGATCTCGATATCGAGCAGCCAGTGCAACACGGCTTCCGTCTCCACGCGGATGAGGATAAACCACGCCTCCGCGCGCTTCCCCCGCGCGCGCTGCAGCACCGGCTGAATGTCCTCGCCGTCCGCCAGCCGGTTGAGCACCAGCACCCCGTCTTCCAGCGTAATCATTGGTGACCTTTCTCTACAATCTGTTCTACCGCTTCTTACGCCGCCCCCGGGAAAATCCCTGCTCGCAAGGAGGACTCTCATTCCGGTTCGGCGTATTTACCAAGCTCACTTCAATCGTACCAGGAGTTGCCGCTTTGGATACCGTATCCGTCAATGATCTCGTCTTCGACCGCGCCCTGAATCCCCGCGCGCACGGGGTGGACCAGGAGGTGGTGGAGTTTTACGCCGGCATCTTCGAGGAGGTGGTGTGGCCGCCCATCGTGGCCGACCGTGCCACGAAGAAGCTGCTGGACGGCTGGCACCGGGTGGAGGCGGCGAAGCGCGCCGGCGCCTACAGCCTGCCGGTGCTGTGGGTGGACGCCAAAGAGGAAGAGCTGTTCGCCCACGCGGTGAAGCTGAACCTGGGCCACGGACTGCGCCTCACCCGCGAGGAACGGCTACGGGCGGTGGCGAAACTCGCCCGCGAGGGATGGACGCCGGAGCGCATCGTCGAGTTTCTCGGCTGCACGCCCATCCTGGTGAAGCAGGCCGAGCAGGCGGAGGATCTGCGCGCGCATTTCCGCGCCACGCAACACCCCGGCGCGGCGCTGCCCACCGAATCGCTGGCTGAGGTGGCGAAACTGGAGCCCGTGGATCGCGATGCGGTGGCGGAAATCATCTGTGACGTGGAAGCCGCCCCCGCCGACGTGCGCCGCGCCGTGCGCGCCATCCGCAAGGAACTGGTGGAGACCGATGCCGACGTGAAGAAGGCACTGATGGACCCGGAATTCGTCAAGCTGCGCCAACGGTGGTTGGCTTTTCAACTTCGCCAGCGTGCTCGATCAGATGGAGGCATCGCAAATCAGCATCGGTTCCAGCGAGCGCGAGGCGGCGGTGGCACTCTTCCGCCGCATGCGCGGCTGGGCGGACAAACAGCTCCTCGCGCTCGGTGCGCAGGACGCGTTGTCTATGGAAGGATTGTGAGATCCGCCGCGCTCCGTGGACCGATATTTGCGCCCCATCGCGCCTTTTGCTATAATGCACCGGTTGGTGGTAGCAAGGCGGCAGACGCCGTCAGCGGCAGGTGCAAGCCTGCCGTTATTGTTGTGAGGAGGAAGTTCCGATGAAACGAACCTGGCAGCCCAAGCGCCGGCGCCGCGCCCGCGTGCACGGATTCCGCAAGCGGATGAGCACCCTGGACGGCCGCCATGTCCTGAGCCGCCGTCGGGCCAAAGGCCGCAAGCGCCTGACCGTCTAATGCGCGCCCGCGAGATCTACGCGCCCCTGCGCAAGCGCGCGGACTTCCGCCGCGTGCATCAGCAGGGGCGTCGAAAATCTGATGGGCTCCTCCAGGTGCGGGTCGCCGCTCAGCCGCCCGACACCACCGCGGGAGGATTGATCCGGCTGGGCATACTCGTCACGAAGAAGTACGGTTCGGCGGTAGAGCGGAACCGTTTCAAGCGCCTGGTGCGCGCGGCGATCCGCGCGCTGGGGCCGGACCTGACACCGGGCTGGGATATCCTGGTGCTGCCCCGCGAGGCGCGCCAGGCACGGATGGCGGATGTGGAAGCGTCGCTGCGCGCGCTGCTGGGTATGCTGGGCGTGACGCGAAACGACATGGCAGGGGAGGAAGGCGAGTCATGACGACATCGGCGCCGCAATCGCTCCTGGCTCGTTGGGCGCTGGCCGCCGTGCGGTTTTACCAGCGCGCCGTTTCTTCCCGCACGCCGCCGGTTTGCCGGTTCATCCCCACTTGCTCGGAATATACCGCGCAGGCGATTCTCCGGCATGGGGCGCTCAAAGGCATCTGGCTGGGTCTGCTGCGCATCGCGCGCTGTCACCCCTGGCATCCCGGGGGCTATGACCCGGTGCCCGGCACGGAGGCCACGCAGACGGAGGCATCTCCTGACACGAATGGATAGGACCGTCATGAATAGACACCCGCATTCACCCGCCTGGGCCGCGCGCCTCCCCAGCTGGGGCGCGCTGCTGGCGGCGCTCGTTTTCCTCATCCTGCTGCTCAGCGGCTGCGGCGGCGGCGCGCCCGTCCTCGCCTTCCCGCCGGATCAGTTGCCCAACCTCGCGCAGGCGATGGTGCGCATCGAGACGCTGTCGGTAGACGAAGACGCCATGACGATGGGGCAGGTTAAAGCGCTGCATACCACCCTCGGCTTCGGCAACGAACAGCTCAACAGCGAGAAAGTCTACACTCGCGCCCGGGCGCAGTTCCTGCAGGGGTACTGGTACGAGAACGCCAAAGACTACGCCGGCGCCCAGCGCAACTACGCGGAGGTGCAGCGCACCAACACCCCGTACGCGGCGCAGGCGCTCTATCGTTCCGGCGTACTCGGCATGCGCGGCGTGCTTGGCAACCAGTCCGCCGGGGTGGCAAAGAACAGCTTCCGCCCGCTGGTGTTGAAGCACGACGAACCCGGTCTCTTCGACCGCCTGCTGACCGGCGCGCGGCCGCAGCAATACCGGGTGCTGACGCGCGTTGTGCCTGATCAGGCGGCGCCCGCGCTGGCCGGCGAAGGCGGCGTGGCGGTCGTGGACGGCGGTGAGGACGCGCCAACGTTCACGGCCGCGCCCATGTCGGCTACCGCGCTGAACCACCTGGACACCATCTACCGCACCAGCGGCGGCGTGGACCAGGTGTATTACTTCACCGTGAAGGGCATGGTGGACGCTTTTCGCTCCATCTCACCGGCGTACGGGGCGGCGCTGGCGCTCATCTTCCTGGCGCTGCTGGTGAAGGTGCTCACTATCCCGTTGACCAATAAAGCCTTTCGCGGCATGCGCGACATGCAGCGCATCCAGCCCATCCTGAAAGAGCTGCAGGAGAAGTACAAGGACGATCGCGCGAAACTCGCGGAAGAGCAGATGCGCGTCTACAAAGAGCATAACGTGAGCATGACCGGCGGCTGTCTGCCCATGCTCATTCAGCTCCCCATCTTCATCATCGTCTACAACGCGGTGAACGTCTACGCCAGCGGCTTCGCCGGTGCGCAGTTCTTCTGGATTCGCAGCCTGGCGCTGCCCGACACGCCACTGCTGCTCCTCTACCTGGTGAGCATGATCTTCAGCCAGAAGCTGACGCCCACCACGGCGACGGCCGATCCGATGGTGCAGCAGCAGCAGAAGATCATGACCTGGTTCATGCCCATCTTCCTGGTGGTGTTCCTGAAAGATTTCGCCTCGGCCTTCGTGCTGTACTGGCTCTTCCTGAATATCTTCACCACCATACACCAGTATTACCTGCTGCGGCAGTTCCGCGGACGCGAAATCGGCCAAAGCGACTGATACGACCGTGACGCCCGCGCCGAATGCTCCGCGCAAGAAAGGGAAACGCCGATGAGCGCACAACCACTCTCCGAACAGGCCGCCATCGCCAAAGAGGTGGTGGAAACCGTGGTGGATTACCTGGACTTCCCCGTCCCGGTGGCGGTGGAGGTTCGCGAAGATGACGAGCAAGTCTCGGTGAGCATCACCAGCGAGGAACCGCTGGGCGTGCTCATCGGCAAAGGCGGACAGACGCTGAACGCGCTGGAGATGATCGTGAAAGAGATCGTCTTCCACCGCACCGGCGCGCGCGGCAAGCACATCATGCTCGACGCCGAAGGTTATCGCGAGCGCCAGACCGAGAGCCTGCGCGAACTGGCGCGGGAGAACGCGCAGCGCGTGCTGGACACCGGCGAGTCCGTCGCGCTGGAGCCGATGACCGCCCGCGACCGTCGCACCGTCCACATGGCGCTGGCGGACATCGAGGGCGTCTCCTCCTTCAGCGTAGGCGAAGAACCACACCGCCACCTGGTCATCTGCCTGCCCGGCCAGGAAGCCGAAGAGTAACAGCGCGTCCGCGAAACGTATTCACGCCCCGCGCGTCAGCGACGCGCGGGGCGTGTCGTTTACCCCTGTATGTATGACAGGTGATGCCGGCGGCACTCACTTCCGTTGACGACGCTCCATCCTGGAGCCTGGGCGTCTTGCCCGAAAACCATGCCCGCCGCCGGCATCGCCCTCTATTGTAGCGGCATTCAGGGACAGAAACGGTCCCTGAGCGCGCGCGGCCGTAAATTATTTGTAAATATTTAAAAGATGAACGCCGAATTCGGGATCCAGTTCGCGCCGCGCCCGCGCACCGAGTATCTCAAGGATGATCACCTCCAGCACTAGGTAGACGGCCATGCCGCCGCGCGGACAGCCCACCAGCGCGGTGTCCCGCCGGCCGATGCCCGCGTGAAAGTGCAGCAGCGGTTCGCCGTCCTGCGGGAACAGCGTGCCCACGCCTACCAGCTCGCGCGCGTCATCGAATTCCTCAATGTGCGGCACGACACGGCCAGTGGTCTGCTCCGGCCCGGTGACCACCGCGCCGCGGCGGATGCCGCCCACCGCCAGCACCACGCCGGCGGCGACATCTTCCTTGCGCGCGATTTCCTCCACCGCCGTGTAGATGGATTCCCCGTCATATAGCCGCGCGACAAACACGCGGCCCAGTTGACCCTGGGTGTATTCCATACCCATACCTTCCTCTCGCCAGGCTCGACAATATTACCCACAGTATTGTCCACTGATGTTCGGTTGTCAACCGGCGGTGCTGCCGCACATGCCGGGCGCGTTTTATGCTACCATACCGTGGAGGTGTCGGACGATGACGGCTCCCGAACAGCTTGACGGCCCGCGCGCCTGCACGAAGTACGAGGTGGGCGCGGCACTGGATTTGATGAATCTGGTCTTCTCCCCGCAGGCGCCGGAGATGGGGAGCTTCAATCCGCTGATTACCAGCGAAGCGAACGCGCCGCGCATGCGCATCCTGCGCGTCAATGGGGTGCTGGTGGCGCACGCCGGCTACTGGGTGTATGACTATCAGACATCGCGCGGCATGCTCAAACTCGGCGGGCTGTGGGCGGTGGCGACGCATCCCGACTATCGCCGCCGGGGTTACGGCCGGCTCTGCGTGCTGGACGCCATGCGCGCGCTGCGCGAGGAGGGCTGCCAGCTTGGTTGGCTGGCCACCGGCATCAACGACTGGTACCGGGCGCTGGGCTGGGAGAACGGCGGGGAGGACTGGACCTTCACCGTTGACCGCTTCACGGTAAATCTGCTTCCGGAACCGGACGCGGAGGTGCGCTTCGGCCTCTGGCCGGATACCGCGGCGATGCTGGCGCGGTATCACGCCCCCGGCATCGGCGTCCGACGCTCGCGGGAGTGGTTCGACGTGCTGCTGCGACGGCACGGGCTTCGCTGCGCTACCGCCTCGCGGCACGGCGCGCTGCTTGCTTACGTCCTCTACAAAGGGATGCACGTCTACGAGCAGGCAGGCGAGGCAGCCTGCATCCCCGGCCTGTTGCGCGCGGTCTTTCTCCGCGAGGACGACCGTGACAAGCCCACCTCCACCAGCCAGCACCTGGACGGCATGCTGGTGCGCACCTGTCCGTCACGCGACGGCTTCGCCACCGCCCTCATCAACCTGGGCCTGCCCCGGACGCGCGCGTATAACGGCATGTGGTGGATACCCGACCCGCCCGCGTTGCTGAATGCCCTTGATCTGGCGGACATCACCGTCACCGAAGCGGGAGGCACCATCACCCTCCGTCGTGGAGATGAAACCGCGAGGCTGTCCTCCGGCGAGGTAGTGAAACTCCTCCTCGGCCCGGAACGGGTCGCCGCCTTCGCCGGCGACCTGCTGCCGATCCGGCATTACTTGTGGCGCTTTGACGGGGTGTGAGCGGGAGTCCGCGTGCCGCCTCGGCATGCGCGGTGCGTCCATGTTTGCGCCCTCATGCATGAAAATAGTCGCGCTGTCGCATGAGATTGGCACCGGCAGGATATTGACAATAGCGGTAGTATATCTTATTATTTAATTAGTAAAGATTACTATCTAGGAAAATTTCGCCATGCCGCCCTTCCCTGATGAATCGTCACATCACCTGAAGCGCCTGACCGACGGTCTCAAACGCGCCGGCGTGAAGCTGACGCATCAACGGTTGGAGGTCTGCCGAGAACTTGCCGGCGTGACGGACCATCCGGATGTCGAGGCTGTCTTTCACGGCGTCCGCGCGCGTGTGCCGACTATCTCGCTGGATACCGTGTATCGCGCGCTCGCGCTGCTGGCTGATCTCGGCCTGATCGGCCGCGTCGGCGCCTTACAGGGGCGTATGCGTTTTGACCCCAACATGACGCCGCACCACCATTTCGTCTGCGCGCGGTGCGGAGCGATGCATGATTTCACCAGTGCGGCCGTTGACCAGATACCGATCCCTGACGATGCGCATGCGTTCGGGCACGTGCATGCCATGCAGGTGGAAATCCGCGGCCTTTGCCGTCGGTGCCAATTCGGACAGGAGTCCTGACCAGCCCGACATTCAATGAAAGGAGACCCCGTGAAGAAAAAGAAACTGACCACCGCCGCCGGCGCCCCGGTTGTCAGCAACCAGGACGTGATGACGGCCGGTCCGCGAGGGCCGATGTTGCTCCAGGACGTCTGGTTCCTGGAAAAGCTCGCGCATTTTGATCGAGAGGTCATCCCCGAACGGCGCATGCATGCGAAAGGCTCCGGCGCGTTCGGCTCCTTCACCGTCACCCAGGACATCACGCGGTTCACCCGCGCGGCGCTCTTCTCCGCGGTCGGGAAGCAAACCGAGCTATTCGTGCGTTTCTCTACCGTGGCGGGGGAACGCGGCGCCGCTGACGCCGAGCGCGACATCCGCGGCTTTGCCATCAAGTTTTACACCGAGGAAGGCAACTGGGATCTGGTGGGCAACAATACGCCGGTCTTCTTCTTGCGCGATCCGTTGAAATTTCCTGACCTCAACCACGCGGTGAAGCGCGATCCGCGCACTAATATGCGCAGCGCGCGCAACAACTGGGACTTCTGGACGTCGCTGCCCGAAGCGCTGCACCAGGTCACCATTACTATGAGTGACCGGGGCATCCCCTACTCGTATCGCCACATGCATGGCTTCGGCAGCCACACCTTTAGCATGATCAACGCCGCCGGCGAACGTGTCTGGGTCAAATTCCACCTGCTCACGCAGCAGGGCATACGTAACCTGACGGACGAGGAAGCGGAAGCGATTGTCGGCAAAGACCGGGAGAGCCATCAGCGCGACCTGCTGGAGAGCATTGATCGCGGCGACTTTCCGCGCTGGACGATGTATATTCAGGTCATGCCGGAAGCGGATGCCGCGCATTACCGCTTCCATCCGTTTGACCTGACGAAAGTCTGGCTGCATAAAGACTACCCGCTCATCGAAGTCGGGGTGCTCGAACTGAACCGCAATCCGGAGAACTACTTTGCCGACGTGGAGCAAGCGGCGTTCAATCCGGCGAACATCGTGCCGGGCATTGGCTTCTCGCCGGATAAAATGCTGCATGGACGGCTCTTCTCCTACGGTGACGCCCAGCGGTACCGGTTGGGCGTGAACCATCACGCGATCCCCGTCAACGCCCCGCGCTGCCCCGTGCACGGCTATCACCGTGATGGGCAGATGCGCGTGGACGGCAACTACGGCGCGACGTTGGGGTATGAGCCGAACAGCTACGGCGAATGGCAGCAGCCCGAGTTTGCTGAACCACCGTTGGAACTCCAGGGCGCCGCGGCGCATTGGAGCTTCCGCGAGGACGATGACGACTACTACACCCAGCCGGGGCTGCTCTTCCGCCTGATGAGTCCGGCGCAGCAGGCGGTGCTCTTCGCCAACACCGCGCGCGCCATGGGCGACGCGCCGGACGAAGTGAAGGCCCGCCACATTGCCAACTGCCTGCGGGCTGATCCCGCCTATGGCAAAGGCGTCGCAGCGGCGCTGGGCATCGCGTTCGATGAGGTTGCCGTCTGACGAACCAGGACCGTATCCTGATAGATGATGGCCGCCCATTCATGGAACGGGCGGCCATCGCGTTGATCGTGGCGAGTGCCGTGAGAGGTTGTTGGCCGACGCATGCGTACGATTACGGCGTGACCGTCACCGTCACGAAACCGGTATCCACTGCCCCGGTGTAGGATTTAAGCTGAGCGCGCACCGTGTGGGTGCCGGGCATGGTGAAGCGGTGGGTGGCCGGCGGCTCTGGCGGCGGCACCTGCCATGAGCCCGTCGGGCTACAGTCTATGAACGGCGTGTCATACAAGCCGTCGTTCTCCCAGTCCCAGCGCACGTAGCGGATCGGCAGCACCTGCGCGTTCTCCATGCCGCCGGCATTGAAGGTGAAGAGGGTGCCGGTATCGCCCGTGTTCGGCGTCACGCTAAAACCGCTGGAAACCCAGAAGAGCGGTTTGTACAGGCTGATGGGCATGGCGGCCGAGACACTGTAGCGATCCGGCATCATCGCCTGTACCCGTGTCATCACCGCCCCTGGCTGCGTTTGCGTGTAGTACTGATACTCAATCGCATCCGACGCCAGATAGGCGGTGTCATACGCGCCGTCGTCCTCCCAGTCCCAGCGCACGCGGGCATCGGTCGCCAGTTGTCCGCAGTAACTCACCACTGCGCGGAAGGTGAAGAGGTATTGCAGCGATTCCCCGTATGTCTCGCTCACCAGTGTCACGCGCATGCGCGCGTCACCGCCGGGATTGGGGTAGCTGTCATAGACGTAAATCGGCGTGTCCGCGGTGAGGTTGCGGTCGCCGTCGGTGAGGGTGATGGTGGTCTCGCCGGCGGCGACGCCGCGCACCACGCCGTCCGTCTCGCCCACCGTCGCCACCGCCGAATTGGCGCTGCTCCAGCGTACGACGGACGGGCGCACCGACGTCTCATACGCCAGCGGCCCGACGGTGCAGGCGCGCGGCAGCAGCGCCAGCGTCTCGCCCGGCTTCAGCACGAACAGGTTGTTCCGCGAGAGGATATTCAGGTAGTCCGCCGGCAGCAGATCCAGGTCCAGCGTCACCGCGAGTTGCTGCCCGGCATCAACCGGCAGCGTGTTGTTGGCGGTGCCCACCCACAGCCCATCGCCATCAGCCCCGGTGTAGCCGTTGGCGGTGTAGGTGACCGATCCTGGTGGAATAGCGCGGAACGTGACGGTACTCACTCGCGTCACCGTCGGGCGGTTCACCGTCGCGTCCTGATACCGCATCGCCTCCCCGACAAGGTAGCTGAGGACGAGGGTGATACTCCCCGTTTCCTCGTGGATGAGCCGTGCCCGCGCCGGGTCCGGCCAGTTGATGGTGAAGGTGAGCGTGCCTGGCCCGTCGCCGGGCTCAAATGGACTCTCATCGGTCACCCGCGACGAGCCGCCGCAGCCCAGCAGACCCAGCACGCCGCAGACTGCCGCCAGCAACACCAGATATTTATGCATCTCGCGCATCCTTTCGCCGCCGCATGAGGCGGGAGACGCTGTCACCCGCTCCATTGTCAGCGATTCACCGGGTGAGTTCGTCGCGAAGCGCCGACAGCGGTACGGGCCTGCGCGGATTTTTGCTTGCAGGCTGTCGGAGGGATTGCCACGTATGAGTCGGTGCGGCAGCGGCGTGTTTTATCGCATAAATAATCGGGTGGGACGGGGCGGCGGAGAAGGGAATTACCGGCGAAGGGGAAATTAGGAATAGAGAACGACATAGACCCCGGGAGTCTCACATGCAATACCTCGCGTTGTTTGCCCTCGTCCTTTGCTGCGTGGCGGCGATTGCCGCGCCGAAGACAGCCACGATTACCGACTACCTCGGCCTGGACTGGCGCGATGAACTGGTGCATTACGACCTGACCTTCGCCCCCGGCGAGTTGAAGGGCGCCGCGCAGGTGGGGGTGGCGGCGGGCAAGACGGCGCTGCAGAGCCAGACGAGTGACGTGATGCGCCATCCGGACGGCTCGGTAAAATCGTGTAGCGTGTGGTTCGTCGCCAACGTGCCGGCGAACGGCGCGGTGACCTACACTTTCACCCCCGGCAAGGGAGGCGCCAAAGGTACGGTTACGTTGGGAAATCGCGCGCCGGATACGATCATTCTTCCGGAGACGATCATCCTCTCCACCGGCGGCGCGCAGCCTGTCGGCATCTGCCTGCCGAATGGGGCAAAGACCTTTGCCTGGCCGGTACCCGCCGCCGACGTGCCCGCGCCGATTCAGGGGCTGCTGCTCCCGTCCGGGAAAATGACCGGACCGGGGAAGATTGATGCGCCGTTCAAAGTGAAGGGGTATGCGACGGAGATTCTTGCCAACGGCCCGCTCTTTTCGGAAGCGCGAGTGCGCTACACCTTCGAAGAAGGCTACTGGACCTTCACCGCGCGGGTCGTCAAGGACTGCCCGACGGTCATCATCCGCGAGGAGTTCAACACCGGCGCCAGCGGGCAACTGGCGCGCGACGCAGACCGTTTCTTCACGCTGCCGCTGGGCGGCGGGGATTTCACACCCGGGCAGTTCTTCTTCGGCGCGCGCAATGATACCCCGGACTATGCGACGCTCGTGAAAGACGGCATCCGCAAAGAGTGGGAAGCGTTTGGCATTCGCGGTGGATGGTTTGCCTCGATGATACAGGGAGCCCCCATTCCGAAAGGTGACGCGCGGGAGCTCTACCGGCTGACCGGCTACCCCAGCGTGCTGCCGCGCGTGGGCTGCCTGGCGCGGGTGCAGGAAACGGCGGGTGACGCCATCGGCATCACCGCCCTCGACACCGCCGCCTGGCGCGAGCCGATGAGCATTCGCCTGCGCGCCACCGCCGACGGTGGCGCGCGGCTCTGCTTCCCGCTGCAAAAGTATAAGCAGGAGTGGGATACCGACGGCTTTGCGGACGGCAGCCCGAACTATACCGGCAAGACGCTGGACGTGGCGCCGAATACCGCCCGCCGCGTCTACGGCATCATGCTTTCTCCCGCGGTGGACGAGACGAAGGAGATGCTGCAGACGCTCTTCACCCAGGCCAGCCGGCTTGACCCGGGCGCGCTGGCGCTGGACGCGGTGAAAGAGATGGTGCTGGATTGGCCCGACCCGATGGCGGACGCGCCGTGGGCGGTGGACACCTCTCCCGTGGGCGCGAAGGCGCTGGAGACGATGCGCAGTCGGTTGAATGTCACCCGCACCCTTGGCCAGTGGGCGCGCTTCTCCATGGCCTACCATTATGGCTTCGCCAAAGGGGAGCACGGCGCGGTACAGCCGGCGATCAATAGCCCGAAGGACCTGACCGCCGCCGACCGGAAAATCCTGCGCCGGCTGTGCGCGTGGAACGCCTATGACATGAACAGCGTCGCCACCTTCCCCTGGGCTACGGGCTTCCACCTGAACAATCCGAACATGTCGGTGATGGCGGTGGAAGCGCGGGTGAAGTCCAGCCTGCTCGTCAAAGACCACCCGCAATTCAAACCATGGGGCGAATGGTCGCTGGCCTTCCTGATAGATTTCAACCGCCGCTTTACCCGCGACTCCGGCGCGCTGTACGAAAACCCCCATTACTCGCTGGGCGTCACGCTGGACTGGCAGGCGCAGGCGAATAAGATTCTCATGGACGCCGGCATCGGCGATGCTTTCGACAATCCGCTCTTCGCGAAAGGCATCCGCTTCTGCCTGGATTGGCTCACCCCGCCGGACCCGCGCTTCCTCGGCCATCGCATGGTGCTGCCGTTGGGCAACTGCTCGTACCAGTCCATCCCGCCGAGTATGGCGATGCAGTACGTGACCTATTATAAGGATCGCAACCCGGAGCTGGCCGGGCAACTGCAGTGGGCCGCCAATCAGACATTGCCGAAGGACAAACAGCTCGCCATCGTGAAGGACATCACGCCGCCGCTGGGCAGCACCTGGTACAAAGACTACGGCGTCTATTTCCGCCATGGCTTCGGCACGCCGTATGAGACATTATTCGCCCTGTACGCGGGCAACTGCGACGGCCACTACGAGTGGGAATCGGATCAGATGTCCTACACCCTTTATGCGAAAGGTCAGCCCATCAACCTGCACTTCGGCAACGGCTACTTCCCGATGTTCGGGCGGCCGTGGCTGCGCAACCGCGTCTCCATTGACCACAAGTTCGAGGAGAGCGAGCGCAACGAGACGAAAGTGACGGCGGCGGCCTTCGCCCCGGCGATGGAATACGCCCACGCCACCCGCGGCATTGACAGCCTGCGCGACGTAGGCACCGAATATCCTGACCTCGACGCGAAAGGCAACTGGACGCCGGCGGAAGGCGCCAACCTCGGCAGGCCTTTCACGCACATCCCGATGACGATCTGGCACCGGCAGATCCTCTTCCTGAAAGACACCGACCCGAAAGGGCCGAACTACTTCGTGCTGCGCGAGACCTTCAGCGGCACGCCCACCCGACCCACCGACCTCAGCCTGTGGTTCCTGGCGAACGGCATGACGAAAGTGGGCGATGTTTTCCACTTCGACGGGCAGTGCCTGGTGGATATGGACGTCTTTGTCGCCTCGCCGACAGGCCAGGAGCCGGAGACGGGCCAGTACGGCCACCGGCAGCAGCCTTATGTGCGCATGGTCGGCTTCGATCCGAAATTTTTCCCTGACGGCAAGCTGCAGGAAACGCAGCGCTTCCTGCGCCTCAAGCAGCCGGCGGGCAAGGGGTACATGGTCGTCCTGTACCCGCGGTTGAAAGAGGGCGATCCGGAGGCGAAATATGCCATGCTGGCCGACGGCGCGGTCAAGGTGGAAACGCCGCTCTCCACGGACTATGTCTTCGCCAACTCCTACGCCTTCGCTTTCACGGATGCCCGCGTCACCTTTAACGGCACCGCCGGCTCGGTGCGCTTCTTTAAGGATGGCAAAGTCATCATCACCAACGCCGAAGGCGCGGCCACCTATACCGTCGCCGGCAAGACCATCACCGGCGAAGGAGCCTTTAGTGTGGTGATTGAGAACGGGAAGGCGACGACCTCTACCCAGAGCGAGGGCGCGAAGGTGGAAGTGAAGTAAGGCAGATTCGGTTTCGTATACAGCGGCGAGTCTGGAAGCCGACGCGAGTCGCGCCTGGCCTTATGTGAGAAAAAATGGGGACTGTCCCCCCGGACGTCGTACCGGGGTGATCCACGGGGTGACCGTCGGGACTGTCCCCATTTTGCGGTGATCAGGAGCTTGAACAGGAGCTTAACCTATGTTTACCTACGGTCGTCCCGCCGTTGATCTGAACGGCGTCTGGAAGTTCTGTCCGGATCCGATGCAGCGGTGCCGGTCGCAGCGGTGGTGGCGCACGCCGCCGAAGCGGGATTCGATGTTTCCCTGCTGGGATCCCGAAGGATTGTGGGACATCCAGGTGCCGGGCACGTGGAAGACCCAGTTCGACGAGTTGAAATGGTATGACGGGCACGCCGTCTATATGAAAACCTTCACGCTGGACGAAGTGCCGGCGGACCAGGAAGCATTCCTCGTCTTCGACGGCATCATCTACCAGGCGGACGTCTTCCTCAACGGGCAGCTCGTCGGCAGCCATGAGTGGGGCTACTCGAATTTCG
>JAKIYB010000300.1 GCA_022708765.1 Armatimonadota bacterium
GTCTCCTTTGGCGGCCAGTAGTCGTCATCCCAGGCGCGCTGGGCGATGAAGGCGCCATACGCTTTGATTTTCGCTCGCATTTGCGGGTCCATGCCGGGGGTGGCCATCGCCGCTTCCCAGATGGGCATGGTGCTGAACATGTGCAGGCTGGCGTGGAACCAGTTCATGCTGCCATGCGTGCGGGCATCCAGCGTGCCGTCAACAATCCCCTTTAACTGATCGTGCGCCTGCTTGGCCATCTGCTCAGGCGTGCCGCCCTTTTTGTAGATGGCGGGGATACTGCCGTGACTTAACTGCGAAGCGGGGGCCATCTGCACGCGCGCCTGCATGCCGGCCAGGTCACCGGCCTTGCAGAAGAGGCGCGGCCAGGCGTTCTTCGGCTCTTCCCAGTCGAAGGACCAGTCCTTGATCTTGTCCAGCGGGTAGCGCGCGTATTTCAAGTGCGCCTTGAAAGCGGCGGGCCACTCCGTGCTGGTCTTCGCCGGTAGGCTGGTCTGCGGCTCAACGGTGAGCAGCCACTGGCGCGAACCCAGGCAGATGGGGCCAATGACCTGCAGGTCTTTCGTCGCCGGCTTCGCCCAGATCGCCAGGTCGTTGAAGCCGGTGATCTGCTTGATCCACGGTTCCGGCGTCGGGTTGAGATTCGGATTCACGTTGCGGCTGGCGCGTCCGCTTGAGATGGAGACGGCGGGCAGGTTCGGGTTCGCGTCATTGTACGCGGTGTAGGCGTGTGAGTAGTTGCTGAACGAGTTCAACCAGAAGCCGGCGATGCGATTCACGCGCTCATCCGTCTCGTAAGTCAGCGGCACGAAGGCACGGCCTGACTCCACGTGCATCAACGGATTTCCCTGGGCATCTACCCCGTATTTGGGGTGAGAGACGCGACCGCCCACCCATTGAGCCTGGTTCGGCTGCAGACCGTCTTTCAACGAGAAGACGAGGTTCGCACGGGGATAGTCACTATTCGCCACCCCAAGGTGCCCGCTGTCCGACAGCGACCACCACTCCCAGGTGGAAGCGTCGGCGTCGTTGTCGTATTTCAACATCGCATACTTGCCGCCGGGGTTCAGGTCCATCGTCTCGTCAATGATGGCGGTGGGCTGACCGGCGATCACCCGCGCGGTAAAACGATAGTGCTTGTCGCCTTCGAAGGTATACTCCACCGTGGCTTCCGCGAAGAGCGGACCGGAGGCGGTAACGATGGTTCTCCCGTTCAGCACTTTCAGTGGCGCATCCAACTTGCTTTTCCCGATCCATTCACCTTGCCCCAATTGGATACCCTGGATTGGACCGGGCACGCGGTCAGCGGGCTGGCCCGCATCGTATAAGTCGAATCTCGATTGCAGGCGCAGTGCCATCACACCGGAATCGAGCACCAGATGCTCAAGCGTCTGATGCGCTGAGGCTACCCGCTCTACAATAAATGCGGATTTCCCAGGCGCGATGGTGAAGGTCAGTTCCCCATCCGCCGGTAGCGTCACCAGCAGGTAGATCCGTCCATCCTTCACCTGATATGGTACCGATGTCCCGGCGGCATCCGTCACGACTAGCCCTTCCGCCTTCACCAGTTCGGCGTCTAGCGGATAGCTGACAAGTTCATCCGTCCACGTGTGTCCCAGATACTCTTTTAGATGAATTTTTTGCGTGGCGGCGGCGAAGACGCCAGCGATAATAAGCAGCAGGAGGCTGGTTATGCGCATGGGAGTTCCCCTTTCGATTATTCTAGAATCAGCGTATGTTCCCCGGCGGGGATAACAATTGTGAGAATGCCTTTGCGCAGTGTAGAGCGCACGGGCTTGCCATCCAGCCGGATTTTCCTATGTGGATAGCGTCCGCTGAAGGTCAGTGTCTGCGTCGGGCCATTAGTTTGCACGGTCAGGCGTTTGCCGTCATGCGCAAGGCTGGCGGCGGCTCCGCTGCGCAGGATTGTGCCGTTCAGCATGACGCTGCCGGCGTCCGAGAGCATCGCTATCGCGCTATTCGGCGTGACGCGCAGGTATCCTGCCGTGCCGGTGAAGGCGATGTTCCCGGCACGGTAATTGACTGTGCGCGGAGTAAGGAAGGCGTAATCGGTGATGCCGGGAAGCGCTACTTTCACGCCGTCTCCATCCGCCAGCGAAGTGAAGGTAGGCATCGGTTCGTCGGGCCGGCGCGGGTAAAGCACGGTGAGGAACGGTTTGCCGTCCGGTTGGGAAACGCGCAGGCAAAGTTGCCGTTCACCTCCCCAGTTCTTATGCTCGAATTGCCAGGCGCTGAGCACGGGCTTCACCGGCTGCGCGATGTAGAACTCCATATCCACGCCGAACTGTCCGGTCGCGCGCGCGCGATTGCCTTCCAGTTTCAGATCGGTGGCCATCACCCAGAAGCTGGCGGTGGGAGGCGGGCAGGCGTCCTGAAAATCGTCGCGGATGAGGAAATAGACGGGTCCCGCTTCCCCCAGTGTTTTCGCGAAGAGCACGCGACGCTCCCAGGCGAAGTTCGCCGGCGTCGTATGCACCAACTGGTTCGGATCGCCCTTCTTCGCTGCCGCGGTGTCCGGCAGGTGCGGTTCGATGCTGAGGGTCTGAATCTCGCTGCGCCCCTGCAGGTAATCACCCGCTGGCAGCGAGGCATATCGCTGGATCGTCCCGAACGCATCCTGTGGCGCCATGCCAGGGCCGAAGAATTCCGCCTTGCTCGTCCACGGTTCGTGGGTGTGCTCGAAGTAGGTCATCCCCTTATAAAAGCAGCCGTCTTTGCCGTTGCCGGGACACGGTTTCAACGGACCTTCCTGGAAATCCCACCCGACGCGGTTGTGATA
The DNA here is from genome assembly GCA_022708765.1 of Armatimonadota bacterium. Lineage (GTDB taxonomy): Bacteria > Armatimonadota > Hebobacteria > CAIYQO01 > CAIYQO01 > JAKIYB01. Next base: position 2,801 of record JAKIYB010000300.1, read on the forward strand.
CACCACCTGGTCGGTGCTCGGCGAATACATCGAACCCCAGTCCAGCATCAACGGCGCGCCCTTGGCGAAGAGGCTGAAGGCGCCCTGGTCGTACTGAAAGTGGTCCACGGCGTATTTCGTCTGCCGGTACGCGAACCACGTCTCCCGCGGCCGGCCGTCGCGCAGGATGGCGCCGTATCCGGGATACCAGCGGCTGCGCAGATCCGGCTCCGCGGGAGGCGTGGCGCGATTGCAGAGCATCGCCGCCGGAACGAAGGCGCCGCCGGCGGGATTATCCATGCGCGCGGACATCGTGCGCAGCGCGCCAGCCAACGGGTTATTCACCCCGGCGTAACCAAGGGCGAGGATGTCGAGGATCCCGGTGGTCTGCGTGCGCGAGGTATGGCCCAGCGGCCACATATTCACGCGGTTTTTCGCATTCGGATCGAGTTTCGCCCCCATCGGCAGCCCCTCCGCAGGCCCGCCCATCGGCGAGCGCGGATCAGGCGGAGTAAGGATGTCAATCATGAACTGGCCATATTTCCGCAGGCGCGGATCATCCTTGAAAGCATCGAAATCGCCGCCGTATTTCAGCGCCAGCGCCATGTAAAGGATGGGCTCGAGGCTGGCTCCCAGGTAGCTGGGGCAGGAGATGCCGGCGCCATCCTCGGAGATGAGCGGCCGCAGGTTGCCCTCCAGGTAGGCTTTGCTGCGTGCGGTCCAGGCGGCGAAGCGTGGATGGCCCGCCATACCCATAGCGGCCATCACGCGCCCCGTGCAGGCCAGCGTGCCCATGTTGATGGAGCCCCACCCCAGATTCGCCTCTTTTTCCGGCCAGTAGTCTTCATCCCAGATGCGATGGGCGATGAAGGCGCCGTAGGCCTTAATGCGCGCGCGAGTTTTCGGATCAAGGTCCGGCGTAGCCATCGCCGCCTCCCAGACGGGGATCATGCGGATGGTATCCAGGCTGATGCGGAACCAGTTGACGCCGCTGAAACCGTCATCACCGAGCGAGGATTTCACGACCCGGCCGAGTGTCTCGATGGCAAACTTCGCTTCCTGCTCCGTCGTGCCGCCGGGTTTGTAGATGGGCGACATCATCCAGTGGTCCTGCATTGGCTTGCTGGCCGCTCCCACGCGCGCCTGCATGCCGACCAGGTCGCCGGCCAGGCAGAAGAGACGCGGCCAGGCGTCCTTTGGCTCCGGCCAGTCGAAGGCCCAGTCCTTGATTTTATCCAGCGGGTAGCGGCCGTATTTCAGGATCGTCATGAAGGCGGCAGGCATGCGCGGATCGCCCTTCGGGTGGAGCGCCGCCTGCGGCTCGATGGTGAGCAACCACTCGCGCGAGCCCAGACAGATGGGCGCGACAACCTGCAGGTCCTTCTGCGTTGTGGTGCAGATGCGCAGGTCATTCGTGGCGGTGACCATCTTCACCCAGGGCTGCGGCGGGGTCACCAGCGTGGGATTGATGTTGCGGCTGGGGCGGCCGGTGGTGAAGGAGATGACCGGCTTCGCGGCGTCGCCCTCACGCAGAATGGCGAAGTATTGCGAGTAGTCGGCGAATGAGTTCACCCACCAACCGGTAAGCCGGTTAAACTCTTCGTTCAATTCGTAAGTCAGCGGCGCATACGCTTCAGTTTCATAGTTGCCCCAGGCCGTCCACGGTTTCCCCTGCGCGTCCACGCCTTTACGCGGTTGGGAGGCCTGCGAGCCGCGCCAGCGGCACTGGTTCGGCTCCAGCCCATCATAGAAGGAGAAGACGGCATTCGCCGGATGACCGCGGCGCGTCTCGACGCCCAGGTGATCGGTATCGTCCTGCGCCCACCATTCCCAGGTGGAGCGCTCCACGTCATCCTTATACGTCAGAAGCTTATACGCGCCGCCAGGGTTCAGGTCCATCGTCTCATCAATGATGGCGGTGGACTGCCGGGCGATCACGCGGGCAGTGAAGGTATAGTGCTTGCCGCCTTCGAAGGTATAGTCCACCATCGCTTCCGCGAAAAGCGGGCCGTGGGCGGTAACAGTGGTCTTCGCGGCGATGACCTTCAACGGGGCATCCAGCCAACTCTTCCCGATCCATGGACCCGTTCCCAGCCGCACGCCTTGCAGCGGACCGGGCACCTCGGACGCGGACACGCCGGCGGCGGGATAGCGGGGAAACAGCGCCTGCACACGAAGCGCGATGGCGCCGGAGTCAAGCATAACCGCGTCGCCATCTATCTCGGGCAGTGCCCGCGCGCCTTCAATCGGCGGCGAGGCGTTGGCCTGCGGCTGGATGGTATAGGTGAGTTCTCCGTCGGCGGGCAAGGTCACGAGGAAGTAAATGCGCCCCTGATGCACCTGAAAGGGCACCGCTTTGCCTGCGGCGTCGGTAACCTTGAGCGCCGGCGCCTTCTCCAGATCCGTTCCCAACGGGTAGCTTACGAGTTCTTCCATCCACGCGTGTCCCAGGTACTCCTTCAACTGTACAATCTGGGTGGGAACGGGAATGGGTTGCGCCATCGTGAGACCTCCGACGAGGATGAGCATGGCCAGTAGACGGCAGACACGCATGGATTTATCCTTTCGGTAGCGATAAACGTTGCACTGAAACGACAGGATGAGCGCCTTGTGAGCGCTCATCCTGGACTATCATGACAACGGTGGGTTTCTTATTCCGTTGCCAATTGCGAATCTTCCTGCTGCTTCTCGCCGGTGAGTTCCGGACCGGTGACGCCTTCAGCGATCTCGACCGTCTCCGTGACGGTAGTCACGGTGGGAGCGGCGAGAACAGCGATAAGCTGTTCGGGATTCTCTATCTCGCAATTTGGCGGCAATGCCAACTGGCTGGCATGCAGGACATCGCCGATGACCATTTCGGAAATATCGTAGGTGAGGTTTGCCGGTACGTCTGACGCGCGGCAACGCAGCGCGATGGAATGCACCATCTGATCCAGCACGCCGCCGTGCCGAACATCCGTCGGTTCTCCGGCAAGGACGACGGGTACGCTGACATGCACCTGTTCATCCATCGAAACGCGCTGCAGATCAACACTGAGCACCAGACGCGACAGCGGATTCGTCTGTACCGCTTTGACGAGTGCCGCCCCCGTGTCTTTTCCGTCTACCACCAGGCGTACCATCAGTGAACCATACTGCGCCACCGGCACCGTGTGGACAAACTCGGAGACGGATAGCGCAACAGCCTGCGGTTCGCTGTGACCGTAGACGACGGCGGGAATCAATCCCTCTCGGCGAAGCCGGCGCGCGGAGGCAGAGCCCACGCGGGCTCGCGACTGCAC
>JAKIYB010000301.1 GCA_022708765.1 Armatimonadota bacterium
CTCGATCCCGCCGGCGACACCCAGGTACGTCCCCTAGGTCCGGGAGTGCTGCTCACGCGCGGCCCGGCGGACGGCGCGGCCAAACCCGCGACGTTCACTGACCTGCAATCCGGCGATGCGGTAAAATTCACCTACGACGCCGCAGGAAAACTCTCCGCCATCGCGGCTACCTTTACACAGGCAACCGGTAAAGTCGCCGCTATCGCGAATAATAAATTGATGCTGCAGGACGGCTCACTCTATCAACTCCATCCGGAAGTGAAAACCACCGACACCGCCGGTAAAGCCGTCGCGCTGACCGCCATCGGCAATGGTCGGGAGGTAACACTGCGCGTGACGCCTGGCACCACGACGGTGTGGGCAATCACCGTTCCGGTAGAGACCGCACCCATCCCCACCCCACCCACCGCCGCTCAACCCATCATTCTCACCGTGGGCGCGCTAGGATATACCGGACCGGTGAAAGCAGGCGGCAGCATCACGATTCAGGTCTCCGGCACGCCGCGCGCGGACCGCGTCTTCACCAGAATCGGCGACGTGCTGCAGCCGGTCACACTCGCTGAAATCGAACCCGGCAAGTATCAGGCGAAAATCACCGTGGCGCCCAATACGAACGCGAGCAATGTCCCCATCATTGCGGCGATGACATTGGGTGGCGTCACCTCCGCGGAAGTGAAAAGCACACAGCTCATCACGTTGGACACCACACCGCCGGTCTTCAACGCGCTCATTCCCGCGCAGGACGCGCAAGTCTTCGAACGGACGATTACGATTCAGGGCGCCTTCAGCGACCCAGGCGGCAGCGGCGTAAATCCAGCGGCGGTCAAGCTGACGATTAACGGCACGGATGTCACGAAAACAGCAACGGTTACGGACAAGGGCATCAGCGTCAAAGTGCAAAACCTGGCGCTGGGCACCCTCCCCATCCGCCTGCAGATCGCCGACCAGGCAATGAATACGGCGATGGTTGACTGGAAGGTGACTATCGCTGCGCCTCCCACCACACAGATGGCGACACTGACGCACGATGCAACGGCGCCGGTCACCGCCGGCAAAGTCGTCACCTTTACCGCAAAACTGCTTGCCGCGCCAGTGAAGATGGAGTGGTATCTGGGCAATACACTGATGCCGGGAACGCCGACGCGCGCGGCTGGCACCAACACCTATACACTGGCGTATACCATCACCGCTGGTAATGCCGTTGGTACCCATGCCGCCAGTATCCGTGTCTTCAGCAACACCACGCAGAGTCAGGTCATTTTCGCGCAGGCGCCCGTGGTGGTGACCACGCCAGTCCGCGCATTCACCGTCACCGCCCCTGCCGAGAAAAGTACAGTCACGCCGCAATTAACCATCGCCGGCGAAGCGCCGGTGGGATCGCAGGTGCGTGTTACCGTGTCGTATAGCAAAGTAGCCTTGATCCTGGTCATGCAGGGGGACGTCTACAAGGGCACGGTCATCGCCGGCGATGACGGGAAATGGACGACGCCGGCATTCGAGACCGATCTACTCATCGGTAAAGTAGATCAATACAGCGTGAAAGCTGAGCTGCTGGATGGTAAGGGCGCTACCGTGCAGACTATCACCCGCACGCTGCTGCCCCGGTAGACCAGAGCGTCATCCCCCAATATGCGGCGCCCGGCAGGTGTCACCTGCCGGGCGCCGCGGTGCGGTGTTCTGCTGCCTGAATAAATATTTCGCATATTTTTTCCAACATACCCTCACTTAGTCAATTCCTGTTGTATACTGAAATCACACGCTGTTCGCGAGTGTGTAATGCCATACATCGTTATACCGTTTGTTGTATCGTTGCGAAGTCCGGCGTCACCGTATTGTTTGTAGCCGCGATGATCGTTAACGCGCTTCCTCCGGGGCGACATGAGCCGCCCTGTATCGCATAGCCGGGAGGTGGCAATGATGAACGGCATGCCTCACTCTAACTGGACGCCGCTTCACGAAGCGGCTAAGGCCGGCGACCTGGACAAGGCGCTGGCCCTGCTCGTTCGCGGCGCCAACGTGAACGCCCGCACCGCCCATGGCCGCACCCCGCTGCACGAAGCCGTCGAAGCCGGCAAGGATGAGATGGCTGCCTTTCTCATCATTCGCCACGCCGATGTCAACGCGGGCGATTACCAGGGCAACACGCCGATGCATCTCGCGGCCCATATCGGCGATACCGAGGCGGCGGTAGAGCTCATTAGCGGCAAGGCCAATCTGGACGCCGTCAATCACATCGGGCAGACACCGCTGCATATCACGGTCATCGAGGGATACACCGAACTGGCGTCGTTGCTGCTGTCACATCGCGCCGATCCGAATGCCCGCGACAAGATGGGCCATACACTGCTGCATGAAGCAGTGCGCGCCCGGCACATGGAGATGCTGGAACTGCTGCTGGAATACCACGCCAATCCCAACATGTGGGACCATCTGGGGCGCACCCCGCTGCACGATGCGGTCATCAGTGGATTGCTGGGCTTCGTCACCGTGCTGCTGGCGCACCGCGCCGACCCCTGCATTCGTGACGGCAACCAGCAGACGCCCCTCGACATCGCGCTGGCGAAGGATGCCATGCCCATTGCAGTAGTGCTGAATAAGGCGCTGGACGCGCACAGTCGAACGTGAATAGCGGCGTTACATGTGCCCGCGTCGCGGCGGCGCCGGATGCGCGATATACTTCTCCGGGTCGGCGTTGAACTTGCTGATACACGGAGAGCAGCACATGTAGTATGTCTTGCCCAGGTGTTTCACCGGCGTCATGTCACGCTTTTTCATCACCGTGCCCAATACCGGACACGCGGCTTCATCGTCCGTGAGGACAACTGCGGCAGCCGGCGCGGTGCTCCCGGATTCGTGCGGCGTGGAGGTCTGGCGCGAACGACAACCCGCGACCAGCACTATAACCAGGGCACTGCCTAACAACGCAAGCATCAGTATTGTTTTCATCATCGTCATGCCTCCCGTATGCGCTTCAGTCGAGCGTCAATACCGACGAGTAGTACTACTATGCCGGTCGCGGCAAATGCAGCCGGCGCAAAAAACGGCAACGCGGCCGGTCCGGAAAGCGCGAATGCCGTGAGCGCGCGTTCCGCTTCTTGCGCGTTTTCAATATTTTCCAGCAGGTGGATACCCATGCCAGTTGCTCCGACAACCACCGCCAGCGCACCTGTCACCCATGCCAACGCCGGTCGCCAACGCGGCACGGCGAACGCCAGCAAGCAGGCAACGACAGCCAGCGGCGCGAAGATGAGCGGGGTATACGCCAGCGCGTTTTCCGCGATCGCGCTCCGCGGGCCAAACGCCAGATGGTTGATGGCGGCATCGGTGCCATATACCGCGAAAGACGCCGCCGCATAGAACATCAACCACTTCGGCCAGTCGAGACCAGAAGGTGCGTTCCCAACCATTGTCATCCCTTTCCGCTCTATTCTCTTGACGAAACACGCTTCGGCAGGTTCCCCTCATGGTACATCAGATCATGGATTGCGTCTGATTGTGCCCTGTCACACGCGTCAACCGGGTGAACGCCAATCACGCTTTCGGAGGCTGATACCCTTTCAAACGCAGGGAGTTGCTCACCACGAACACGGAACTGAACGCCATGGCCGCGGCGGCGAGGATCGGCGACAGGAGAATACCGAGCGGCGCCAGCACCCCCGCCGCGATCGGAATGCCCAGCACATTATAGAAAAACGCCCAGAACAGATTCTGGCGGATAACGCGCAGCGTGCGGCGGCTGAGGTCAATGCCGGTGACCACCCCATACAGGTCATCGCCGATGAGCGTGATATCGGAGGCTTCCAGCGCCACATCGGTACCGCTGCCCACCGACACGCCGATATCCGCCTGTGCCAATGCCGGCGCGTCATTGATGCCATCGCCCACCATCGCCACCACCGCGCCCTCGTCTTGCAGGCGCTTTACCTCTTCTGCCTTGTGCCGCGGCAACACCTCGGCGATGACGTGACCGATGCCCACTTCCCGCGCTACCGCTTCCGCCACTTGACGGTGATCGCCGGTGAGCAGCACCGTCCGCAGCCCGAGTTGGCGGAAACGCTCGATAACTTCCGCCACACCGGGGCGCACCGGGTCCGCGACGGCGATCACGCCCAGGGGTGCTCCGTCCGCGGCAATGTAGAGCGGGGTGTGACCCTGTTCGGCCATCGCTCGCGCGATGAGGCGCAGCGCTTCAACGGCGATGCCGTGCTCTTGCAGAAACGCTTCGTTCCCGAGGAATAATCGGCGGTCCGCTACGGACGCTTCGATGCCGCGCCCGGGCTTGGCGGAGAAGCCCGTCGCCGCCAACAGCGGTACCATGCGCGATTGCGCTTCCCGCACCACCGCTTCTCCCAGCGGATGTTCCGACCCGGCCTCCGCGGACGCGGCCAGTTGCAGCAACAACGTCTCTTCACCATCAAGGGCATGGATAGCCATCACCGTGGGCTCGCCTCGGGTGACGGTACCGGTCTTATCAAGTACGACCACGGTGAGGGCGTGCGCGCGTTCCAGCACATCCCCGCCTTTGATGAGGATGCCCATTTCCGCCGCGCGACCGGTGCCAACCATGATAGCGGTAGGCGTGGCCAGTCCCAGCGCGCACGGACAAGCGATGATAAGCACGGCGACGAAGTGCAGCATGGCCAGCACCAGTCCACCGCCCGGCAGCAGCAGCCAGACCACGAGGGTAATCAGCGCGATGAGCAGGACGATGGGGACAAAGATGCCCGCCACGCGGTCCGCCAATCGCTGCACCGGCGCCTTCCCCCCCTGCGCTTGCTCGACTAACCGGATTATCTGCGCGAGCACGGTATCCTTGCCCACGCGTTTCGCGCGGAAGGTGAACGCGCCGGTACGGTTCATCGTCGCGCCGATAACGGCATCGCCCGGTCCCTTCTCGACCGGGATAGATTCACCGGTCAGCATGGATTCATCCACGGCGGAACGCCCCTCGACCACCTCGCCATCCACCGGCACCGTTTCGCCGGGACGCACCTGCACCAGATCGCCGGGCTGCACCTGTGCCACCGGTACCTCCATCAGTTGGCCATCGCGGATGACGCGCGCGGTTTTCGCCTGGAGGCTCATCAGTTTGCGGATGGCGTCCGAGGTGCGTGACCGCGCGCGAGCTTCGAAGAAGCGTCCGAGCAGGATAAGGGCGATAATCACCACCGAAGTGTCAAAATATAGCAGATGCAGCACTCCGCCTGCGTCGTGCGTCTCCATGAACAGGTGGGGTAAGAGCAGCACGGTGGTGCTGTAGCCCCAGGCGGCGGTAGTGCCGAGGGCGATGAGCGTATTCATGTCGGCGGTAAAGTGCTTTACACCTTTCCAGGTACCGACATAAAAACGCCACCCCGGCCAGAATTGGACGATGGTGGCCAGTAAAAAAAGTAGCCAGGCAGTGGGCTGCGCCGGAAACGCCGTAATGCGGAACATCTCCAGGTGACTGATGAGAAAGACCAGACCGCCGAGGATGAGCGCCACCAACAGCGACCGCCGCAGCGACCGCAACTCGCGTTCCGTGCGCTCCCGCTGCAGATCTACGGCGTCCGATGATTCCGCGACGGTCTCTGGCTGCGCCTCAACGGAAACACTATACCCAGCATCGCGCACGGCAGCGTGCAGGTCCACGGGGGTAATAAGGGTGGGTAGATAGCTGACGGTCACCATCGCGGTGGCGAAATTCACCGACGCCACCACCACGCCTGGCTTGCGGTTCAATACTTTCTCGATGCGCGCCACGCAGGCAGCGCATGTGATGCCTTCCACCGGGAAGACGGTTTCGCGCGCGCTCACCGAGTAACCGGCATCGTCTACCGCGGTGATGAGCCTGGGTAAATCCGTCCGCGCGTCATCGTATTCCACGGTGGCAGTCGTTGTGGCGAAATTCACCGCCGCGCGCAGAACGCCCGGTTCTCGACCCAGCCGCCGCTCGAGATTCGCCGCGCAGCTTGCGCAATGCATACCTTCAATCGGAAGATCAAGCCGTTTCATCGGAGCCTGGCTCGCACGTATCATCCGCCAATCCGCACTGAT
>JAKIYB010000302.1 GCA_022708765.1 Armatimonadota bacterium
AGGGAGGCTTGGGCGGCCTTCACCAGCGCGACCACGGGATCGGCGGGGGGCACGGCCGTGGGGGGCGGCGCAGCGGGTTTCGTATCAGGGGGCGGCTGTTGAGCCACCAGGGGAACCAAGCTCACGAGGAGCAGCAGGGTGAGCGCCAGAACGCGCGATCCGTGCCAGTGACGCATGAGAGCCTCCTCCAAAAGGCGAACGCCGGTTGCTGAAATGAGCAACGGCTTAATTGGTAATTTAGCATGCGTCTTCCCGGGCGTCAAGCGATAGTCGCCCCCGGGGGTATGGAAATAGCGCGGGTGAATCGTGTACCATCCATCTTCTGTGAGGTGGGGGAGCTCACCAGGCGTGCGCTGCGGGCGGACACCCAGCACATGCCCCATCGGACAAGAACCCACCCTCGACAAACTGTATCAAATCAAGCTCGGGGCGATGGCTGACGCCATACGCCTATTAGAAGACAATCCCACGATTCGGGAACTCACCTTGGAGGAGCGACTTGGCTTCCTCGTGTTTCGCGAATTAGGCTACGCGAAAATCACGGACTCACCCGACGCCTGCAGGTCACCATGCTCAAAGTGCTTGCTTGTATAGAAGACCGGGACTTCCGTTCGAACCGGGAATTGGACAGGGGAGTGATCCTGCGGCTGGCCGAAACCGAAGGGGAACGCCACGGACGGCGAACCCCCTCCCGACAGGATACCGGAAACAGCTCTGTGCACCAAAGACAAAAATTCCCGCCCAAAATCCGATGTTGAACGGGAATTTTGCCTGAAAGTGGCTGCCGGACTAGGATTCGAACCGTGTGCAAGGGGTGGTGAAGAGCGCATCATCGCGCATCAACACGCGTAAAGTCCCTTGCCAGTCGGCCAATACTGTACGATTCCATGGGATGAAGAACCCGTTAATGTGCGCAAGGATGTGATCAACAGGTGATCAGGACGGTGACGGGATGTGGGCCGCAGGGTAACGTCTGCATGGTGATGCGCCTGGCATCATCACGCATCCAGGTGACGATGCCGCTTTTCTGGTAGGAGAGAGGAAGCGGCTAATTATATTCGCGTATTGGTATCAGAACTTCTGTTTTGTATATGGTGCCCTCCAGTCACAGTCGCTTCTTGTATGTATATTGCTGTTTCCTATTCCCCACACAACCATCGTGAACGATTACTCCTGAATACTGTACTACCTAACCTACGTAGTTGAGAGACACAGCGCGTCATGTATTGCACGTGCGAAGGCGTCACTTGTGGGCTCTCTGCCAAGTTCAAACGTATGGTCCAACAGATGGTCGTACGCGCCATAACTATCCTTCTTTGTTGGTGTCACACTGTACCCATCTTCGTTGTTCCAATACAGACTTACATACTTCTTGTTACGTGTCGCTTTTTTGTACCCTTTTACTTTAAACAACTTTTCAAGAGGGGTAGGTAGATTCCCTTCGTCAGGAATAATTGAATAACATCGCTCAAATGCTTCTCGTATTTTTCGATATAATTCTTCATCAGTATACGGATAGTTAACAAACACGATAGCATCTATTTCTTTATCATACCTATTGACGGCAGTTTCGCCGAGGGGCACTAGATATAAATTAGACTTCTCATCCTCATACAATCCCACACGCTTATACATAGAGAATATCCTCCTTTACAACAGTAATCGAGCAAAACACCTCTCGTGAGGTAACAGCGCTTTACAGTGTAACACACTGGTAAAGTATCTGCCATAACGGCAGATGTGATGAAAGAATATATATCACAAACATCACAGCCTTCATCACCACAAGAATAACAGCACATTTGACTAAGCGTTCTCTGGCCATAAAACACGACAGTGATTATCACACCGTTATGGAATTACACGTATAACAATAACAACATCTTTACTCTTTGCATATGCATATATTCTCTCCAACTCCTGTAATTGTTGTGCGGTCCATCGCACTGGAGGAACGGCAATATCTAATACACGTTTTGTTGTATTACTAACATGGACAGTAATACCGCCCCATGTTTTCACACCGACAGGGAACCTCACCAATGCATCGATGTAAGTAGACAAGCACCTATACAATCCTCCCGCACTTTGATAAGTCTTTGCGGTCAAATCTAATGATTTTATACTAGTAATACATTCAGCAATTCCATTAGCACCTTTTATAAATTAATCGATGGTAGGAAAATTGTTCAACATGCCACCGAGCATGCGCTCAATTTCCCACCCACGTTGAAAAGCGTTCTTTGCCCAAGCACCTGCACGTACCCACGTCTGTGGATTTGCCAATTTTGCACTTTGCAGGAATCCTATCACAGTTTTTGTTCCTGCAACTGCAGCACGAGCAGCAGCAGGAGCTGAGGCAGCAGCATTGGCTACTGCAATAACGAATCCACATTTCTTGCCAGCGGCATAGTCTTCACTCGATTTATCGACGACATCGTCACAGTCAAGAGCACGTCTAATACGAACTGTTAGTCCACAACTTAAAACGTCGCCAGCACCAGCAACTACATTAGTAGTGATATCTAACCAATCTTCAAAACCAGTAGGATCAATCCTGTTAACAGGATCGTTTCCGCAATATCCGTATAGATTAATCCCACCATTATACTCTATAGGATCTCGTGTTAACCAACGCCCAAGTTCCGGATCATAAAACCGATGCATACACAGTATCAATCCTGTCTCACGATCGGTGTAATAGCCGTATTGGCCTTTATACCCGAAGGGGTCGGTCACCGTAGCCGGGTCGCCGTTGGGCAGTACGTCCGTCGCCACCCCCCAGGCGTCGTAGACGCTAGTGTTCACCAAGTCGCCGTCGGTATCAAGTCGGTGGACGACGTTGCCCTCTGGGTCGAATTGGTAATACGTCTCCCCGAAAGCGATTAGTCCATCCAATCCGGAGATGATAGGGGCGAATGTCTCCTCACCGGTCTGCTGTCCCACGAGCGTATTTCCGTCGTAGCAGAAGGTGGTGCGGGTTTGGCCCACGTCCTTCCACATGCGGGTGCCGTTCGGGCCGTATTTCGCCGCCAGCGCCGTGCCGTAGCTCGTCAGGTGGTGCTCGGCGTCGAAGGTGAGGGGGTCGCCCTTATACTCTGTTGGGTCACCCTCGGCATTGTAGGTGAAATCTTCGCCGACGCGCTGGTTGCTCCGGTCGTAGTCGGCGGCGGTCAGCGTCTCGCCGTGGAAGGCGCCGATGTGGTTGCCGGCGTCGTCATAACTATATGTATTGTCACGGTTCAGCGGGGTGAAGGTCTCGCCCGTCAGCCGCCCCTTCGCGTCATACGTATAACTGCGCGTGCCGCTCAGCGCCGTATTGAGATAGAAGGTGCAGACGTAGCTGAGATACCGCCCTTCGTCATCATACACGAAGGTATCGAATTTGGACAACAGGATGCCGAGTGCAGTGTAGTTGCAGAGTTCCGACAGCCGGCCCTGGTCGTCGTAACGGGGCGTGATTCCTGATGTGGTGAAGGTGTTCGGTCGGTGCTACACTTCATCCTCATCTGGCGGCAGGACGGGTTCTTCTTCCAGGTGCGCGTTGGGGCCGTCGTCCTGATAGCGCCAGGGTTCTTCGGCATGAATGATGTCGGATGCGAGAGGGGAGGATTCATCCAGGTCCATTGGATGGCTGGGCATGCCGCTGTCGCCGCCTACCGGACCGCCAGCGGGGCCGCCCATGGCGTCCGTTTCATCCATTTCCGGTTCGTCGTGCTCTTCTCCGAACGGACCAATCCGCGTGCCAATCCGGTTCTCGGAGGTCGGATCCGTCGAGACATCCGCCGCGAGCAGGCGGATATCATCGCCATACTGATCAAACATGTCGTAGGGCTGTCCGGTGGTCACCAGGTTATTCGTCACCGTGCCCGCTCCGCCGATGGTGTTGGCGATATGGTCGGCAAGGTCATACATCTCCAGCGTAGGCACCTCGCCTTCCAGCCAGACTTCATTCCCCAACACTACCACGCGAACGCCCCGAGCGTCCAGCCGCTCATCCAGCAGCAGGGCTTCTTCCACGCGCGTCCGCAGTTCTCGTGCCGTGATCATTTTCGCGCCTCCAGTATCGAGATACCCGCCCGCGCCGCGGCCTGCGTCCGCCCACAGCGCGGCATGTCGAAAAAACTCCACATTTTCACGCGAGGCGGATGAACAGGAAGCACGAGCTTTTTGGCGAAAACAACACAGGCACCCGATCCGCGGGCGCCGCCCCACGCATAGGTTCGGGCGCGCGTGGGCATATTGGGGAGGAGTGAACACCCCTTGATACGACGCATTGACCGCTACGCCCTGAGAGAAATGCTGGTACCCGCGCTTGTTGGCGTGGTGATTCTGCTCATCCTCCTGCTGGGCAACTGGCTGTATATCCTGCTGAAGATGGCATATACCGCCGGTACCAACCCGCGCGACGTCGTGATGATCCTGCTCTACCGGCTGCCCAGTCTGCTGCTGCAGGCGATTCCCGGCGCGCTGCTGCTGGGCACGGCCCTGGCGGTGAACCGGCTGGAGCGCGACCGCGAACTGCTCTCACTGCGGCTGGCGGGGGTGCGTCTCACGCGACTGATGGCGCCCTACATCGTACTCGGCATCATCTGCTCCGGCCTGCTGTTCGCGCTGCAGGAATACGTCATCAACAAAACGACGCTGGAAGCGTTGAAGCTGGAGCGCAAAGTGGTATTCGGCTCGCCCACGGCGGCGGTGCAGTCGGACGTGATGTTCAAAGTCGGCAGCCGACACTACCTCTACGCCAAGCGCGTGGACCCGGCTACGAAGATGCTCTACGGCATCATCGTAATGCGCATTGACGCGAAGGGCTTCACCTGGATGTCCATCCCGATGGCGGAGAACCACGACGGGCGCTGGCTCTTCCATCGCGACCCTTTCACCGGACGCCCTCCCACCGTTTACGTCTTCGACGACAACGGCGAACCTAAGATGACCTATGCCATCGAGGGGGTGGACGCGCCGGAGGAGAGCTGGCTGAACCTGAAGGAAAATCGCGACCTGTGGAGCTACATGGTGAACCAGCCCACCACGCCGGACGCCATGACGCTGCGCGAGCTCATGTCGTTGAAACACGGCATCCGCGGGCCGCAGCTCGGCGGCTCCTACGGCACATACATTGACCCGACTAAGCTGGACTATTATATTCAGAGCAAGTTCAGCATCCCCATCTCCGCGCTGGTGGCGGTGCTCATCGCCATCCCGCTGTCGGTGCGCTTCGGCCGCAACGGCGGCTACATCGGGATGCTGCTGGCGGTAGTGCTCTCCTTCCTCTTCGTGGTCTCACAGCAGTGGGCGCGCGTGCTGGTCGAAACGCCCAGCGCGCTGAATCTGAATCCCACCGTCGCCGCCTGGGCGCCGGCAGCGTTCGCCTGGGCACCGGATGCCCTCTTCGGCTTGCTGGCGATTGTGGCGCTGCTGCTGGAGGAGTAAAACGGCGAAACCGGGCATTTGATAGAACCCCGCCAATCCGGGTATCATGGCTGCGTATGACGGAGCCGACCTCAACGTTAACCGCGACCACCTTTACCGGCCTCTCCGGCGCGCCGGGGCGCGTGAATGGCGCGACCTGCCTGTTGCGTCGCGCGCAGGCGGCAACGGCCACGGATATGCCCGCGGACGCGCGGTTGTTGTCGGCGTTCGCCGCCGCGCGCCAGCGGCTTGACGACGCATTGACGGCCGCCGACTCCACCCTCGCGCCGCTGCTGGAAGCCCAACGGCTGATGCTGGACGACCCTGAGTTGCGCGACGGCATCGCCGCGCGGATGCAAGCCGGCGCAGACCCGATGGCGGCGGTGCGGGCGGTGGCGGGAGAGCTGGCAGCGATGTTGGAGGCGGCGGGCAGCGACTATTTTCGCGAGCGCGCCATTGACGTGTGCGCGGTGGGCACGCTGCTGGCGGAGTGCCTCGCCGGCGAAACGCCGGCGGTGCCGGCTGGCGCGGTCGTGCTGGCGGAGGAACTGGCGCCACTCGACACCGCGCGGCTGGCAGACGCCGGGGTGGCCGCTTTCGTCACCGTTCGCGG
>JAKIYB010000303.1 GCA_022708765.1 Armatimonadota bacterium
AACGGTGTCCTTTGATGTCGAGAGTAGAAAACTGGTGGGCATCACCACGGTGGATAAACTCACACATGTACCCGTAGCGTAACTCGTAGGCATACCGCGCCTTGCTTCGCTGCAGCGCGACTAAGAACTTCAGCACCAATCGTATAAGCTGAACCGGGGGAGTTAGGAACAACACTATGGGTGATATTGACGAACCACATCCTTCTCTAGTTCCCCCGACACCTCCATCAGTCGCTCATCCAGTTAACGAGCGTGGTCGCCGTTACCTTAAAACGGCAATCAAAGTGCAGGAATATATGCTCGTTAACCTGTTGCTCGTAAACACTATTCATATTGGGCTTTTCATCCGTTATTCAGCCCCATCAGCATGGTCGGTAGAAACACTCTGGTACGGAAGTGTTCTTCTGTTAATGGTCGTCGGCGTCATATTACACGCCGTTATCCTGAAACCTCTGCACCGCGCAGATCCATCGGCGTGGCGCAGAGGACTGCGGCTTTCACCAGTTATCATTTGTGGTATTCTTCTCTGGTACTGGATGATGACAAAATTCGTCTGGTGGGGGGGATTCATGGGTATCGGAAGTATATATCGTGTTATCTATATCTATATACTGCTTGTACCGCTACTGCCATATTTTATCTTTTCACTCGTCTCTACAGCATGTCTGTTACGATCTGATGTGCGCGCGTTGGTGAATCAGTCAAGTGTAGTGGGTGAAACGACAGGTAGGTAGACTGAGCATCAAGCCGCGTCAGTCTTCAGATCCGGTACCTGCTAACATACGCGCCTTGCTTCGCTGCGGCGCGACTAAGGACTTCAACGTCGGCACGGATTTGCTGGCGCAAACTGCGGAGCAGTAAAGTCATCGCGGCATTGGGCGGAGAGACTCCGTCGAGCCGACTCCAGGTGGAAGTGATGGTCTATCGTGTTCGTAAGATAGGCTATCTCGTAGACACGACATATTAGACTTCCAGCCGGAGTCTGCTCGCGGGGACGCTCGCCCGCCCATCATTTAATCACATCCATCCCCATCGCGGCGCGCAGGACTTCGGGCACGCGGATAGTGCCGTCGGCTTGCTGGTGGTTTTCGGCGACGGCGGCCCAGGTGCGTCCGACGGCGAGGCCGCTACCGTTGAGGGTGTGGAGCAGTTCCGGTTTGCCGCCGGGCTCGCGGCGGAAACGAATACCGCCGCGGCGGGCCTGGAAATCGCCGCAGTTGCTGCACGAGCTGATTTCCACGTATTTGCCCATGCCGGGCATCCACACTTCCAGGTCGTAGGTTTTCACCGCGCTGAAGCCCATGTCGCCGGCGCAGAGCAGCACCACGCGGTAGGGCAGCCCGAGCCGCTGCAGCACGTCCTCGGCGTTTGCCACCAGGCTCTCCAGTTCGTCCATCGAGGTTTCCGGCGTGGTGAATTTATACATCTCCACCTTGTCGAACTGGTGCTGGCGGATGAGGCCGCGCGACTCCTGCCCGGCGGCGCCCGCCTCGGCGCGGAAGCAGGGCGAGTAGGCGGTGTAGTAGCGCGGCAGCATGGCGCCCTCAAGGATTTCGTCACGGTGCAGATTGGTGAGCTGCACTTCCGAGGTGGGCGCGGGGTACAGCCCCTCGCGCAGGCGGAAGAGGTCTTCCTCAAATTTGGGAAGCTGGCCGCTGGCGCGCAGCGACTCCGGCGCCACCACGAAGGGCGGCCACACCTCGGTATAGCCGTGTTCACGGGTGTGCAGGTTGAGGAAAAAGTTCATCAGCGCGCGCTCCAGCGCCGCGCCGGCGCCCATGAAGAGCGAGAAGCGCGCCTGGGCAATCTTCGCCGCGCGCTCGAAATCGAGCAGCCCGAGGTTGGCGCCAAGTTCCCAGTGCGGTTTCGCCGGGAAATCGAAGGTTGTCGGCTCCCCCCACACGCGCACCACCACGTTATCGTCGGCGTCGGCGCCGTCCGGCACGCCGGCGTCAGGGAGATTGGGGATGGCCATCAGCAACTCGGTGAACTCCACCTCGATGCCGCCGGCTTCCTCATCCAGCCGTTTGATCTCCTCCCCCACCCGGCGCATCGCCTCGATGTGCCCGGCGGCGTCTTCCTTGCGCTTCTTCAGTTCGGCAATCTGCTGGGACACCGTGTTGCGCTCGGCCTTCAACGTCTCCACGCGCGACAGCGCGGCGCGCCGCCGCTCCTCCAGCGTGGTGAGGACGTCGAGGTCAATCTCCTTATGGCGACGGCGCATCCCTTCCGCCACCACCTCCGGCGAATAGCGCAGCAGTTTCGGGTCCAGCATGATCGTCTCCTTCGCGTAACAGTGCAATCTATTATAACGAGAAGGGAGGTAATGGGGAACAGCTTCGCGCCTTTGCGCCCCAGCGTGAGATTTTCGATGACGGTTACGATGACGATTTGGGGTGTTCCGGTAGCGTGGTCCAGGCCAGCAGGGCGCCGAGGGAGATGGCGGCGGCACTGGCCATGAAGATGGCGGAATGGCCGAGGGTGTTCCAGATGTAGCCGCCGGCGATGGGGCCGCAGACGGCGGCCAGGCCTTGCACGGTGCCGTAGGCGGCAAAAGTGACGCCGCGCGACTTGCGGCCAGAGAGGGAAGTGATGATAGCGAGCCAGGCGGGGATGCCCATGGCGAAAGCAATGCCGATGATGGCGGTGATGATGGAGAGCCCAATGAGCGTTTTGTTAAAGGCGAAAGCCCAGAGGGCGATAGCGACGGCGGTGAAGGCAACGCGCACCACGGCGATTTTCCCCACCATATCCCCCACCCGGCTGAGCGGCAACGCGAAGAGGGCGATAGCCACCACCGGCGCGCCCACCAGCAACCCGATCTGCTTCAGCGTGAAGCCGAGATCATGGCGCACGTAGTCGAAGAGCAACTGCGCAAGGATGAGGATGGCGAAGTTCTGCACGAAGGTGATGACAAGCAGCGGCAGGTGGCGCAGTGGCGAGAGCGCCGCGCGCTCCTCGTCTTCAATATGCACCTCGGGATGCGGTGCGTCGAGCTGTGGGCATGTTCGAAAGAAGGTAAGGGCGGTGAGCCCGCCCAGCAACATGACGGCGCTGCCGACGACGAAGAAGGTGCGCGGTGAGCCGCTGCGGTCGAGCAGGATACCGGCCAGCGCGCCTCCGGTGAAGAGCGCCAGCATATACATCATATTGATAGCGCCCATGGCGTTGGCGCGGGCGCGCGCGGGCACGGTGTCACCGATAAGGGCGAAAACGGAGGGCCAGAGCGCGGCTGCCATCATACCATCCCACCAGCGCAGTGGGAAGAGCCAGCTATAATGCGTCACTGTGCTGCTGATGAAGAACGAGGGGGCGGAGAGCAGCATGGCGAGGATGACCATCTTCGCGCGTCCAAAGCGGTCGGAGAGCCAGCCGAATGGCACGCGCAGGAAGGTCTCGGAGAGGAGAAACATGGCGCCCACCCAGCCGAGGATGATGCCATCGTTCCGACTGGTGGCGCCAAGGATTTTGATATATTGATGCATCGTGACGTTGTTCACGCCCGAATAGGTGAGCTGGGCAAACAATGTCACGAGTCCTAGCGGAATGAGCACCGGGTAGGCGAAAAGGATGCCGAAGGCGGCAGCCAGCGGATTGCGCGGCTGCGTCTCTGGAACCGGCGGGGTTGGGGGCGTGTGGGTGAGACTAGCCGACATCCACGGGCACCTTCGCCAGAATATTACCAATGACTTGCTCGGCGGTGATGCCGCTGATACGCGCCTCCGGACGCACGATAACGCGATGGGAGAGCACCTGCCTCGCCAACTGCTTCACATGATCGGGCAGCACGAACTCATCGCCCGCCACCGTCGCCAGCGCCTGGGTGGCGCGGTAGAGGTTAATCGCCCCCCGCGGGCTGGCGCCCAGGTACAGGTCCGGGTGCGCGCGCGTGGCTTCCACCACGTTGAGGATGTAGTCGAGCGCGGCATCGCTGACATCCACCGTCTTCACGGCCTCCTGCATCGCCACCAACCCATCCACACCGGTGACGCTCCGCAGTTCGGTCAGCGGCATTGAGCGTGCCTGGGCAATCACCACCTCGCGCTCGTGCTCGCGGGGTGGATAACCGAGGCTCTGCCGCAGCAGGAAGCGGTCAAGCTGCGACTCCGGCAGCGGATACGTGCCTTCGTATTCGATGGGGTTCTGGGTGGCGATCACGAAGAAAGGCTGCGGCAGCACGCGGGTGACGCCATCCACCGTTACCTGCCGTTCCTCCATACACTCTAGCAGCGCGGCCTGTGTTTTCGGCGAGGCGCGGTTGATCTCATCCGCCAGCACGATATTGGCAAACACCGGCCCTTCCATGAAGCGGAACTCTCCCGTGCCCTGGTTATAGATGGAGACGCCTGTAATATCGGAGGGGAGCAGGTCGGGGGTGAACTGCAGGCGTTTGTAACTGCAGCCCAGCGACGTCGCCAGGCTTTTCGCCAACATCGTCTTCCCCACGCCGGGCACGTCTTCCAGCAATACATGGCCGCCGCAGAGCAGCGCCACTAGCATCAGTTCCACCTGCTCACGCTTCCCGCGGATGACGCGCTCGACATTGTCGGCAATCGCCCGCGCGCGCGCGGTCACTTCGGGAATCGGCAGCGATGTGATATCAGACACGAATTCACTCCATTTCCGGCAGCGGTCTCTCGTCATGGATTCCTTTGCATATTACATCATTCTCTTCGAATTTACCACATCACCGGCTCTCTCCCTGCCGGGACTGCCCACCCTTCTTCACGGGTGTCAAGCCAGCGCGACAGCGCGCGAGCGCCGGCGGCGAGAAGCGCGAGATAGAGGAGGAGAAGCCAGGGAGAGTGGATTACCAGCGGCAGCGAGGCGAATGGCAACCGTGCCGCAACGGCGCTGACAAGGAGCAGGCCGTTCATCAGTGCTACATTGATGATATTCAGCAGTATGGCAACCGGCGGCGCGACGACCGCGAATACAATGGTGAGCAGTCCTAGCGGTAGAAGCGCGGCAACGAGAGGGACAGCGATGAGATTGGTGAGCGGCGCCAGCAGTGGGATATTGCCGAAATGCCAGGCGAGCACGGGGTAGGTCATGAGCTGCGCGCCCAACGTGGCAGAGACCAGCAGCGCGGCGGGCCCCAGCCGACGGCGAAGCAGGCGCATGAAGACAGGCGTGAGGGTGAGCAACCCGAAGACAGCAGCGAAGGAGAGCTGCATGCTCGGACCAAAGAGGGTGGCGGGTCGCCCGATGAGGATGACCAGACCCGCTGCTCCCAGCAGCGTGAGGCCGTCGGGATGAAAGGCGCGCGTACGCGCCAGCGGCGAGAGGGCGAGGAAAACCGCCAGCGTCATCAGCAGGCCCATTAGCAGCGCGCGGTCCACCGAGGAGCCACGGTCGGCCAGTGCCACATAGAGGCCGAGGATGGGCAGCGAGAGCAGCAGGAGCAGCATGCGCGCGCGGGGATACGTGGTCTGCGCGCGACCGGATACTGAAAGCCACAGCGGAAAGAGGAGGATGCCGCCGAGCAGCGCCACCTGCGAGCCGGAGACGACCATCAGGTGGATGGTGCCGGCGCGACGGAACTGCTCGGTGAGCGTTTTCGGCAACGGTGAGCCATGCATCCCCAGTACCAGGCTATCCAGCAACTGCGCGTAGAGCGGTCCGTAGACGGCGGACATGGAGGCTGCCAGCCGCTGGCTAAGCCAGGCACGCACGGTGTGGAGACGCGATATCGGCGCGGACTCACCCAGCGGTGACAACTCATACGCGCGCATGGAAGCAATGAGATCATGTTCGGCCAGGTAGGCACTCCAGGCAAAGCCGAAAGGATTGCCCACTTCCTCCGACGGCAGCACGCGCCCGCGCAGACGCCACTGGCGTCCCGGCTCCGGCGGCAGATCGCGTCCGGTCAGATACACGGCGCCAGCGGCCTCCACCCAGTGATTGCCGACGGCGCGCGCGTTGAGTCGAAACGGCACGCGCCACCCGTATTCGGTGAGCAATGCCGGACCCAGGGGATACCCGGTAACGGTTATCGTCTCGACCGGCAGCCATCGCGGGTCGCCC
>JAKIYB010000304.1:0-2070 GCA_022708765.1 Armatimonadota bacterium
AGCGTCATCACCAATGACGGCTGGTACGGTGGCGCCATTGATGTCCGCTGCAAAGACCTGGCCACCGGCCCGAATGCGGAGTACCGCAACGACGGCGGCAATCCCAGCACCAGTATCATGGACCTGTATATGCCGCGCAAGCCGAATATCGGCGGTACCACCACGCAAATCTTCACCGCGAATACATGGTACTCCATCAAGTCGTTCCTAATTCAGTCCGGAACAAACTACAAAGCGCTTAGCGTCTTCATGGAAGGCAGCAAGCTTATGGGTTCCACCTCGGAGACGCTCTCTGCCGCTACGGTGAACAACTGGCAGGACCAGAATCAGGTGGCGGTCTTCACCTACTCAAATACCACCTTCACCGGCTCCGCCCGGAATATCGCGCTAAAAGTGCTGCCGTAACACGACAGCTTATGTAGCACAAAAACCGCCGTCCTCCACGAGAGACTTCCGTGGAGGACGGCGTATTTGTGCCGGCAATCTTGCCGGCAGGTCTAGTTGCGAGAAGAACACCACGATTCAAAAATTTACTTCAGCGCTTGACATAGTATGTTATTGTTTGTTATGGTTTTTATTAGTACTTCTCCGAACGTGCTCCGGCTGTGACGGCCCATCAACTCCATAACGACGTTTCCTGCCGTTGTCTCACTCCTGAGGCACGCATTTCGAAACAGGGAAAGGAGTAACCCCATGCAACGTCTCCGTCTCGCAGGTCTGCTCGTCATTGTCGCCGTTGTGCTTCTGCTCTTTGCGGGATGCGGCGGTGGCGGAGGATCTTCGATTCTCCAACTACCCACGACACTGCTGAAAAGCATTGGCGCGACTGGTGGCGTAATTGAAGTCGCCGCCGCCACCGGCAGTGCCATGAAACTCACCGTGCCCGCCGGATCGCTGGCGGCGAATACCGACATTACCGTTACCGCCCTGAAAGTCACCGATCTGCCCGCCGCGCCAGTCGCCGCGAACCAGATCATCCAGGCGATCACCTTCGGACCGGCCGGCACCAACTTCGCCGCCGGCACCCCTGCGTCGCTCACCGTGCCGTTGCCTGCCGCGAAAGCCGCCGGGACAAAACTCCCCTTGCTGCTGTGGGACGCCGGTAATGCGGTGTGGACCATTGTCGGTGATGCCATCGTGGACGCCGGCGGCGCCACTGCCACCGTCAGCATTGACCATTTCAGCACCTACGCGCTGGTGGACGCCCCCGGAAATTTGTCTGATACGAAAGGCTTCCTCCTCGGGCCGGCGCAGGTGTATAACGGCGCAAACCCGAAGCCGGATGTCGTCTACTCCGGCACCATTGTCACCAGCACGCTCACCTTCAACTGCCCCATCATGAAGGTGGACAGCGCCTATGAAACCCTCACCCAGGCTCCCGCCGGCGCCTATACCGCGAATCAAGTCTTCCGCAGCGACATGCAGCAGAATAACTTCGGCATCGGCGATGTCTTCGTCGGCTATTCGCAGGACTACAAGATGGACGATCTGCCGCCGGTGAACGAGCCGTCCACCTTCTTCTTTAAGATGCGCGTTGTCGCCTATAATTCTTTACCCGCCGGCGGCATGCGCCTGCTCTTCGAGTTCGCGCGCATAGACAACCCGCCGCTGAATATCGCCGGCCACTGGAAGCTGAATCAGGTCTGGTCCATTGATATCACCAAGGGCGCGGGCAGCACCTACACCGCCGACGTCACCGACTGGGGTGTGATGCAACACATGACCGGCACATTAAACGGCCAGGTCTACAGCGGCACCTGGACTTGGGCGGAGGGGTATAATGATGGATCGAATGGGCCTGGCGGTACCTTTCTCATGACGTTCAATCAAGCAGGCACCGCCTACACTATCACATTCAAACAAACCGGCTTCCCGGATCAAACCTATACCGGCACGCGCTAACATCGCGTCACTGGCGCCACACTTCCGCACACGATAGCGCGGGGGTGTGGCGTACCACGAAAACATCACCGCGCAACTGGCGGATTCGCCCCGCGTATTGTACAATAGAGATGAGGGTGAGGTACGCCGGGTGTTTCCGACCAAGTGTCCGCAATGCGGGCTGGTGAA
>JAKIYB010000304.1:2086-6012 GCA_022708765.1 Armatimonadota bacterium
GGCGGGTGCGGCGAGGAACTGGTTGCCTGCGCCACCTGCCGACACTACGTGGATATGGCCTGTGATGACGCACGGGGCGCCGCCCTCTTCTCCCCGGACCGCAACGTTGCGCCCAGGTGTCCGGCATTTCGCTCGCGCTATGAAGTGCGCGGCTCCCGTTGGCTGCAAGCCCTCCCTGCTCCCGCGTGGGTGGCCGCTACCCTGCTCATCGTGCTGCTTGGCACCACCGCCCTCATTTGGATTCTCGATGCCGATGGCCTGCTTTGGTCAGGACGCGAACAGCTCACCATTCACGTCTCCATGCCTGATCAGATGCAACTTGGCGTACCCGCCACCGTTGAGGTGCTGGTGAAAAACACCTCCGGGCAGAAAGGCTCGCGCTGGTATCTCGAGTTGACCGGCTCACTCTGCTCGAACACTCTCGCTGAGATGAGCATGCCCATGCCCGAGCCGACATCCCTGACCCGTGATCGGGATGGTAAAAAATTCCAACTCGAGTATCCCCCGGTGAAGGACTGGAAGAAAATTCGCTTGTTCTTCCGCCCGAAACGCGCTGGCGAGCAAACGCTGGATATCAAGCTCTATACCTCCGGCCTCGACCCCGGGCGCACTATCAACGCGCGCACGGTCGTCGTGGACCGGTCCACCGGGCCGGTAAATGCCCAGAAGGAGGACCAGACCCATGAGCGTTGAAGATCGAACCATTGCCCGCCTCGTTATGCGGGAACTTGCGCGCCGGCGCCACCTTGACCTTACCGATATCAAGGTTTCCGTCAGCCGCGGCGTCGCCTATATCGCCGGGATCATTCGCCCTTCACTCGGCGAGTGGCTCGACCCCAAGGCGGAGATGAAAGCCATCATAGATGGATGCAAGCGCGTGCCCGGCTTGCGCGATGTCGCTTTTGAAGCAAAATTCGATCAGGGTGCCAAAAAATAATCCCTATCCTCTCTCCTCCTCCCTTTCCTCTTCCGGGAAGGAGCGGGGGGAGAGGTGACAACGACGAAGGATACGTATGCAGCCAGATACGAACTACCACCCGTCCGGCACGCTCTTTGTGCTGTCAGGTCCGTCGGGCGTGGGAAAAAACACCGTCCTCCGCCGTGCCGCCGAGCGTGTGCGGAATCTCCAGATATCCGTCTCCGCCACCACCCGCAAGCCGCGGCGCGGCGAGCGGCACGGCGTGAGCTACATCTACGTCTCGCCGGAAACCTTCGCCGAGATGCGCGATGCCGGCGATTTCCTCGAATATGCCGAGGTGCATGATGCCAGCTACGGCACCCCCGCCGCTCCGGTACGCGAGTGGCTCGATGCCGGCCAGGATGTGGTCCTCGAGATTGACGTGCAGGGCGCCATGCAGGTGCGCGAGCATTATCCCGACCTGATACTCGTCTTCCTCGCCCCGCCGAGTTGGGAAGAACTGGCGACGCGCCTGCGCCGCCGCGATACCGAGACGGAGGAGAAAATCGCCCGCCGCCTTGCCAATGCCCGCCAGGAGATGGCGCGCATCGGCGAGTATCACTACCTCATCATCAACGATCAGCTTGCCGACGCGGTAGAGCGCTTCTGCGCTATCGTTACCGCTGAACGCTGCCGTCCCGCCCGCCAGAACCTGCGCGGGCTGCTGGGGGAGGACCGTGATGGCTGACGCGTCTTTTCGTGTGATGCTCGGTATCACCGGCTCCATCGCCGCCTACAAATGCGCCGACCTGGTGCGCAAGCTGCGCGCCATGCGCAATCCTGATGCCCCCGACCGCCGGGTGGAGGTGCGCGCCATGCTCACTGACCACGGCGCGCAATTCATCACCCCCGTCACCCTGCAGACGCTCACCGGCTTCCCGGTCTATCAGGAGCTGTTCGTCTCTGCTGAGGAGTGGGACGTGGAGCACGTCGGGCTGGCTGACAGCGCCGATCTGC
The DNA here is from genome assembly GCA_022708765.1 of Armatimonadota bacterium. Lineage (GTDB taxonomy): Bacteria > Armatimonadota > Hebobacteria > CAIYQO01 > CAIYQO01 > JAKIYB01. The sequence continues at coordinate 4,002 of JAKIYB010000304.1, forward strand.
TGCTCATCGCTCCCGCCACCGCCAATATCCTGGCCAAACTCGCTATTGGGCTTGCGGACGATTTACTCTCCTCCACCGCCCTCGCCTGCACCGCGCCGCTCCTCATCGCCCCGGCGATGAACGTCCACATGTGGGAACACCCCGCTACCCAGGCCAATGTCGCCATGCTGCTGGAGCGCGGTGCGATCTTCATCGGGCCTGACGCTGGCGAACTCGCCTGCGGCTATGAGGGCCGCGGCCGTATGGCGCCGTTGGAAACCATCACCGCCGCGGTGGAAGCCTACTTTCTGCATCCGCGCGTGGAAGGTCCGGAGACCGTGTGTGACCTGCGCGGTCTGCACGTCGTCGTCACCGCCGGGCCTACCCGCGAATACCTGGACCCCGTGCGCTTCCTCTCCAATCCGAGTTCCGGTAAGATGGGCTACGCGCTGGCCGTCGCCGCCCGTCGCCGCGGTGCCCGCGTCACCCTCGTCAGCGGGCCAGTAAACCTGCCCGCGCCTGACGGCATCACTACGATACCAGTCGTCTCTACCGATGAGATGGCGGATGCGGCGCTCGCGGCCGCCGTGGACGCAGATGTGGTCATCGGCGCCGCCGCTCCCGCTGACTTCGCCCCCACTGAGCGCGCCGCGCAGAAAGTGAAAAAAGCGGGCCGCGCCGGTCTGGAAATGCAATTGGTGCCCACGACGGATATCCTTGCGACGATCGGGGAACGCAAGCGCCCCGGGCAGATCATCGTCGCCTTCGCCGCCGAATCGGAAGAACTCGTCACCCACGCTCGTGAAAAACTCATCCGTAAACACGCCGACCTTATCGTCGCCAACGACATCACCACCCCCGACGCCGGCTTCCTCGCCGACACCAACCGTGCCCTCCTCCTCTATCCCGACGGCCGTTCCGAAGACCTCCCCCTGCAACATAAGTCCGCAATGGCGGACCGGATTCTGGACGCGGTAGTGAAGCTGCGGAACAGGTAATAGGCGGAACACCTGAACGTGGAGGAGGAACGGCGCATGCCGTCCCTCCTCCACGCGTCAGTCTAAAGGGGTGTTCAGTGCTTGAAATGCCGCACCCCGGTCACCACCATGGCGATGCCGAGGGCGTCGCACTTCTCGATGACTTCCTGGTCCTTGATTGAGCCGCCGGGCTGGATGACTGCCACCACGCCGGCGGCGTGGGCGACGTCAATGTTGTCCGGCTGCGGGAAGAAGGCGTCGGAGGCCAGCACGGCGCCTTGCGCGCGGTCGCCGGCTTTGCGCGCGGCGATCATGTTGGCGTCCACGCGGGAGTAAAGCCCTCCACCGATGCCCACCGTCATTGTGCCCTTCGCATAGACGATGGCGTTCGACTTCGTGGTCTTACACACGCGCCAGGCGAATTTCAGCTCTTCAAGCTGATGCGGTGTCGGCTGCGCCTTTGTCACCACCGTCAGTTCCTCGGGATCGGTGAGCAAATCGAGTTGCTGGGCGATAAAGCCGCCGGTGACGCGTTTGTAATCGTAGGTGTCCAGCGCGCAAAGGTCGGACACCGCCACGAGCCGCAGGTTCTTCTTCACCGCCAGCTTCTCGCGCGCCTCGGTGCTGAAGGACGGCGCGAGGACGCATTCCAGGAAGCCATACTTGTCCATGCCATCGAGCAGCGCCTGCGCGGTGTCGCTGTCCACCTCGCGGTTGAAGCCGACGATGCCGCCGAACGCGGAAAGGGGGTCGCACTCCAGCGCATCCGAATACGCCTGCGCCAGCACGGCGTGAGATGCCACGCCGCAAGGGCTGGTGTGCTTCACGATGTAGGCCGTGGGCGCCGTGAACTCGCGCACGCCGGCAAGCACCGTTTCCAGGTCCAGGTAGTTGTTGAAAGAGAGCTCCTTGCCCTGCAGCACCTCCGCCGCGCCCAGCCCGTAGGGCGTCGTGCCGGCGATGCGGTAGAAAGCGCCGGCCTGGTGCGGATTTTCGCCGTAGCGCACGTCATGCACCTTCTGCCCGCGTACGGTCATCACCGAGGGCAAGCCTTC
>JAKIYB010000305.1:0-269 GCA_022708765.1 Armatimonadota bacterium
CTAGCCGCGTCGCCGCTTCCCGGGCGAAGGCATCGTTGCGCGAGAAGGGAAACTGCGGGCTATGCACGCCGATAATCGTCAGGTCAAGGTCGCGGTAGTGATCCCACCACGCTGATAGATAGGGTAGCGTGCGCAGGCAATTAATGCAGGCATAATCCCAGAAAAACACCAGCACCGCTCGCCCGTGCAGCCCTTCCAGCGACAGCGGTTCGCTGTTGATCCACCCTCCCCCGTGCAGTTCCGGCGCACGTATCGGCTCGTTGATGGCA
>JAKIYB010000305.1:279-5981 GCA_022708765.1 Armatimonadota bacterium
CGCTCATTCATGTCTTCCCTTCTTCGTATCTTCATGGTGAAACCGCACCCCACCCAGCAGGTATTCACCCATTCTCGCAGAAATAGCCCTCAAACACGAAAGAGGCCCTAACCCATGACTTTCCGCGAACGTTACCTGGAAACCCTCCTTTTCGGCGCGCCCGACCGCATCCCGTTCATGCCCGGCGGGCCGCGCGAATCTACCCTGCGCGCCTGGCGGGCGCAGGGCTTGCCGGCGGATGCCAACTGGTACGACGTGCTGCTGAAGGAAATCGGGCTGCCGAAGATGGAAGGCGGACTGGAATGGGCCGGCGTCTCCTTCCAGATGATCCCCATCTTCGAGGAGAAGGTACTGGAGCACAAAGACGGCCACTACATCGTGCGGGACTGGATGGGTGCCATCACAGAAATCTCCGACGAATTCGACTATACCTACATCCGCGCCGCCAAAGACTTCGTCACCCGCAAGTGGCACAAATTTCCGGTGGAAACGCGCGAGGACTGGGAGGCGATGAAGGAACGCTTCAATCCCGACACGCCGGAGCGCATCCCCGCCGACAGCGCCGAGCGCGCCGCCGCCGCCCGTGCCCGCGGGGGTGGCCTCACCGTGCAGGTGAACGGCCCCTTCTGGCAACTGCGCGAGTGGTGCGGCTTTGAAGGCCTCTGCATGCTCTGCATTGAAAACCCGGAGTTCGTGGAAGAGATGGCCGCCTTCTGGACGGACTTCGTCTCCTGCGTCCTCGCCCGCTTCTTCGCCGCCGGCGGCGAACTCCTCCGCCTGGGCATTTCCGAAGACATGGCCTATAAGGCGCACAGCATGATCTCCCCCGCCATGACCCGCCGCTTCCTCATGCCGTCGTACGTGCAGTGGGTGGCGCAGGTGAAAGCCGCCGGCTGCCCCATCGTAGACATGGACTCCGACGGCTGCATTGAGGAACTCATCCCCATCTGGATCGAATCCGGCATCAACGTCTGCGACCCCATCGAAGTCGCCGCCTATAACGATATCGTCGAGTTCCGCCGCCGCTTCGGCAAGCAGATCGGCTATACCGGCGGCGTGGACAAGCGCGCCATGGCCGCCGGCGGCGAAGTTATGCGCGCCGAACTTGCCCGAATCGCGCCGGTGGTCAAGGACGGCGGCTACATTCCCGGCTGCGACCACGGCGTTCCGCCGGACATCTCCTGGCCTAACTTCATAGACTACAGCCGGGAACTGGCGAAAATGTGCGGGTGGACGTGAGCGTAGGAAGGGCTCGATTATGGCGTCTGATAAACGCCGCGCTCTCCCCTTCACCTGGTCCGCCAGTTGCGGCATGGCCTGTTATGCCGTCCTTGCCGGCGTGCCGCTGGACCGGCTGTTTGTAAACGTGGATGCCATTATTGACGCTTACACCATCGGCAAGCCGCTGGCGGCGGAACTGTTCGGGGACGCGGTCGCGCTGGGTGGACCGGGCTGGCCCTACATCTCATACGGGCACGTCAACTGCCTGGGGGCGGCGCTGACCTTCCCCGAAGACAGCGAAGTTGGCCATACCCCCGTGTATGACAGCCTGGCCGAAGGCATCGCAGCCCTGCGGCGCGAGGTAGACTTTACAAAGCAGGGGATGATGCCCCACTATCTGGCAATGTGGGAACAGTTGAAGCGGGCCTTCCCCGAGGAGCCGATCGCCTTCCACTTCACCGCGGAAGGTCCACTCACCACCGGATGGCTGCTGCGCGGCCACGACTTCTTCGCTGAACTGCTCACCGAGCCGGAAGCGGTTGCGGAGTACCTGCGCCTGGTGACCGCAAGCATCATCGCCTATCACCGGTGCATCCAGCGCATCAACGGCTGGCCGGAATTTTCTCCGGTGGGCGTCGGTATTGCCGACGACATCGCCGCCATGGTCGCCCCGGACCGCTGGCCGATGCAGGTGCTGCCCTACCTTGAACAATACTACCAGGCGCTCACCAGTGGCGAGCGCTGGGCACACATCGAGGATCTGACCATTCATCACCTGCCCTACCTGGATCAGCTTCGCCTCGACAGCTTCGACCCATCCGTCTCCCCCAAGCTCACCCCTCGCACCATCCTCGAACACTGCGGCGTACCTTTTCAATGGCGATTGAACTCTACCCATTACGACGCCCTCTCCCGTGACGATATCGCGCGCTGGGTTTATCATGCCGCCGCCAACGGCGCCTCCAGTGTTTTTACCACCGTCCTGCGTGAAATGCTCGCCCCAGAGGCGCGTGAGCTCAATGCTCGCAAAGTCCTCGCTTTCGTCCTCGCCGCAAAGCGCGTGAAATCGCTGCTGGATGCCGGCTGCGCGCGCGATGACCTGATGAATCCCTCGTAGATTTGACACTCGCTTATCTCCTGGACGTGTCTCTATCTCTCCGTGCATTTCCCAACCACGTGCCCCGAGAAGTCCACAAACATAAATTGCATGGTATACTATACAATCAATAACTAACTGCGCGAGGAAGCCACTGTTCGCCCATACTACCGCTTCCCTGTTTCAGAAGGAGGTGCCCATGATCCGCGTAACCCTATCCATCTCGCTATTGCTCGTATTCGGCATCCTGCTGCCGGGGTGTGATGAAGAGATAATCATTCCACCGGTACCTTCCCTGTCAATCACTCCCAGCGCGGGAACGTTATACCCCGGCCAGAAGGTCCAACTTGTGACTGTGGTGACAAACGCCAGCACACAAGCGACTTCCTGGCAATCGTCGAATCCCTCTGTTGCGACCGTAGATGCCAACGGCGAGGTTACTGCCGTCAATCCCGGCAGTGCTGTTATCATGGCGAGTGTGACGGGTACATCAATTACAGATTCAGCAGCGATCATTGTTGAGGCGCCGCCAGTGCCAATGCAGCCCCTCATCATCGTGCCGCGCGATGTCGAGGTGTCCAAAGACGAAGTGGCCGGGGCAACCATGACCTTCGACGCCTTCGCCAACAGCAACCCGCACCCCGTCAACTGGACCGTCGTCACGCCGGGCGGCGGCTCGTTTGATCCGCAGGGCGTCTATACTTTCCCAACCACGGTCGGTACCTTCACCATCAGAGCCACCTGCGCCATCGATAACGTCACCTTCACCACCACCACGGTGACGGTGAAGTAGCGCCATGGGGACAGGTGACGCCCCAGGACGTTGTCTGTCCACATGCTGCTTTCAGCCATAAACGACGAGGGCCCCGGCATCTCGCCGGGGCCATCGTTTCCCACTCTCCCATCGCGTTACGGCTGCGCGGGCTCCTCCGCTGGCGGTTCCGCCGGTGGTGGCGCCAGTTCCGTCAGTTCCACGGTGCCCAGGTCGGCGGTGCCGCCTGCCGTCACCGTCGCCTGAGTGTCAACCGTCGCCGTCCGCCCATCGTAGGCTGCTGTCACCGTCACCACATAGGCGCCGGCCGGGACGCCGTTGATGACGAACGTGCCTTGCGGGATGTCCGTCGTCAGCAGCACCTGGGTCGTGGCCATCGGCTCAGTACCGCCAGCCTGCTGAATGGTCACCGTGGCGGGAATCGCTTCCGCCGGCTCAAGGCCGGCCGGCAGCGCCACTGTGCCCGCCACCGTGCCGCTCTCGCTCATCTTCGCCACGCGCAGCGCGTTCGGCGTCAGCAGAAACTGGTTGTTCTGGTGCAGTTTCGACAGGTCAAAATCCACCAGCACCACCTGCGTCGCGCCCGGCGCCACCACGATGTTCAGATCTACCAGCTTCAACCCCGTCTGCGGCCCGCTCGCCACCTTCAGCGGCTGCGACTGACCGTTCACCACCACGCTGCTGCCTGCCTCATCTACGATGAAGCGCAACTGGTTGTACGTGCCGGCCGGCACCGTAGTCAACGCCAACTGCAGCAGTTGGTCCAACGGCTTATTCGCCAGCGTCAGCAGGTCCACCGCCTGGCTGCCCTCGAAGAGAACCACCTTCCCCCCCTCGTCGCCATCATCCGCCAGCAACTCCACGCGGGTGATCGTCACGTTCACTTCCGCCACCACCGACCCGTCGTCCAGATGCAGCGGCGCATCCGCCAGCAGCAGCTTCACCATACCGGCGCTGGTGCTCACGTTGCTGCCACCACCACACCCGGCGACCACCAGCAGGGCAACCAGTGCCATCCCCACAATCAGAGCCAGCGTTTTCATATTCCCCCCTTCTTCGCTTGCTTTTCTAGTTTTACTATACCATATCTAGCGTAAAAAAATTAGGGCGTTGAAAAAATTGCAGGGGTACAGGCTATTGAAATACCCTATTGCACGACCATACGTCGAACGTCCCTCTGCATGGACATGACAGGTCTGATATACAAACCAGATGCAGAGTAGAGCGGTGTTATTATTAGCAGAGGCGTTTAAGCCGCAGCGCGTCCACCTTTCCCTCCCAGCGTATGCGCTATTACCCACCAAAGCCACCCGCGCCATTGAGATCGTCACCTTGCCCACGACCGTGACCGTGAAAGAGCCGCGTGGAGACAGATGACGCCCACAGGAATTGTTTGTTCTCACTCGGATTCCTGTTCCGTGGCGCCATTGCCCAAACGGCGATGGCCCCGGCATCCCGCCGGGACCATCGCCGCTCTTCCGCCGGCCTGCTCCTTTGCGTAAACACTGTTGCTTCACGCCATTATCCGCTACACGCGCACCAGCACCGCTTCCATCGGCGTGCCGTTGAGGTAGACCAGCGTCTTTCCGTCTTCGGCGAAGCGGCCGTGCGCGGGGTCGCGCACCGTGCCGTCGGTACCCAATGCGATGCTTTCCTCCTCGCTCCAGCGGAAGATGAAACCCGTGATGGCGCCAAAGGACGAGCAGGCGCCATGCTGCTCCTGCCAGTGCGCGCGCGTCAGGCGTTGGACGAAGCGAAGCTGGCGCGACAGCGGTTCAGTGAGGACGGCGTCGGGAATCTCCAGATACTTTTCCGCGAGCGCCGTTGCCGCCGAACCGGGAAGAAAGGACGGGTAGCGCTCCGTTGTTTCAATATAGACATACGGGCGAAAACGCCGTGAAGCCGCGGAATGCGTCGTAGTTGCCATCGATCACCTCCCAGAATGTCATCAGTGTATCACCTGAGAGGGGACAGATACTGTCCTCGACATGTGCTCTTCAGATTTTTTCAGCGGGCAGCGCGTTTAATATGTCGCGCGCCCCCTGCTCCACCAGGCGCACCAACCGCGGCGGCGCCAGCGGCACGGCGTGGCCGCTCAGACTGAGTATCCAACTGGCGACGCTGACCAGCCCTTCCACCGTCATGGTCAGCGTACAGCCGCCATCTGATGTGTCGGTGATGCGTTGGGAGGGGTGCCAGACGCGCTCGCGGATGCGGCGTGCCCAGTCGGCATCGAAACGGATGACCACCTCCTCCGCCGCTTCCTGAATCGCGCCGAAGCGGGCGGCGAGTTCCGCGCGCAGGGCGGGCAGATCAGGCGGCGAGAAGCTGCCGGTGAGCGGTGTCAGCGCGCGGATGCGCCCCAGCGCGAAGTCGCGATTCTCCCGTTTCAGGTGGCAGTAAGCGCGCAGATACCACATACCGTCGCGATGAAAGAGGAGGTAGGGATCCACCTTGCGGCTGCGCTCGGTATTGCTGGTCATCGAAAAGTAGTCCATCTGGACTGGTTGATGCGCGGCGATGGCGTTCATCAGCGTTTTAAAGATGGCGCAGGTTTCCGAGTTCTCCGGCGGCGAGGGGTCGGGGAAGTAGGCGATGGAACTGTGAGAGTCA
>JAKIYB010000306.1 GCA_022708765.1 Armatimonadota bacterium
CTTTCTGGAGGAGCGCGCGGGCGCCGTGACCGACCATGTGGCGGACCGATTCCTCCGGCACCGCGACACGCCCCAGCACAGTGAGCGAATGGTTGAGCGCCGCGGTGAGATCGGGCGCAGTATCGAGCAGGGTGCCGTCGAGATCGAACACGACGACGGAGAAGGGAAAGCTTGTCATGCGCGGGCAATGCCGCGCCTCGTATGGAATTGGCAAGCTTTCCGTGGCAAGACGCGCCCATGTCCATGCGTAACGTTGCCGCCATCATCCTCGCCGCCGGCAAAGGCACCCGCATGCAAAGCCCCAATACGCACAAGGTTTGCCTGCCCGTGGACGGCAAGCCGGTCATCGTGCGTTCGCTGGAGACATACCAGCGCGCCGGGCTCACTGCTCACCTGCTGGTGGTGGGGCAGCAGGCGGAGCAGGTGATGCGCACCGCGTCCGCCGTGCCCGCGCAGGTCATGTATGCTTTCCAGGCGGAACAGCGCGGCACCGGGCACGCGACCCGCGTGGCCACCGATCTGCTGGAAGCTCACGGTTATCAGGGCGATATCATGATTGTCGCCGGCGACAAGGTGCTGGAAGACGGGATTGTTCAGCGCCTGCTGGAGACGTTTTATGCGCAAGCGTGCGACCTGGCCTTCGTTGTCGGCGAAGCGGAGCGCTTCACCGGTTCCGGCCGCATTGTCGTTGAGGAAGACGGGTGCATCATCGGCAACGTGGAGACCTTCGATATCGCCCGCATGCGCCTGCTCATCAACCTGCGCGCGCTGGTGCAGGAGCGCCCACTCTCACCGGAGGACGCCGAACGGCTGGCGCGCGCCTATTTCTCACGCGAGGACAAAGCCGCCGTCGCCCTCGGCGCGATATGGGAAGCCATTAAACTGGGGCGTCCAATTGACCAGGAACTACTCGACCGCAACTTCACAGAGGCGGATTATACGCTGCGTATCAACGGGCGCAGTTATCCCCCCGCATATCTGGATCGCGTGAAGTATGCCAATCTTTCCGTCTACCTCTTCAAAGGGCCAGCGCTCTACCGAGCGCTGCGCCGCATCGGCGCAGACAACGCGCAGAACGAGGTTTACCTGACGGATGTCATAGGTGTGCTGGCAGCCGAGGGCGCGCGGGTGGAAATGGTACCTTTACGCTATCCGGAAGAGGCGATGGCGTTCAACACGCCGGAAGAGTTACAGGCGATTGAGGAGTATTACAGCGCCCGTCGCAAGCCGGCAGTCGTCCATTGGCGCCCGCGCGAGCGGAAAGTCAGCGAGTGGCAGCGCCTGATCGGCGCCGGCAGCCACGAGGTGGCGGCGGCGCTGGAAGCGATTTATGGCGAAGGCCGTCCAGTGGTAGAGCAGAAGCGGCAACTCGTACTGCAGTTGCTGGCGGACTATCGCGAACGGTATGGCGACAGCGCGGTGGTTATCGCGCGCGCCCCGAGCCGGGTGAACCTGATGGGCCGTCACGTAGATCACCAGGGCGGCATGAATAATCACGTGGCGATTGACCGGGATATGTTTATCATCGCCGGACGGCGCGAAGACCGCAGGCTACATATCGCAAACCTCGACGCCCGCCACTTCGCGGAGCGCGAGTTCACGCTAGACGAAATCATGGCGGGGTATGCCGGCCAGCCGTGGTTGGATTTCGTCAGCGGGCCGGAAGTGACGCGCCGCGTGGAAACCGCGGCTGGCGATTGGAGCCAGTATGTTATCGCCCCGCTGGCCCGACTACTTGCGGAGTTTCCGGGTGTATCCTTCGCCGGTCTTAACTGTCTGCTGGGCGGCAATGTGCCCATCGCCAGCGGACTATCTTCCTCCTCCTCGGTGGTGGTCGCGGCGATGGAAGCCGCCGTCTTCCTCAATCGTCTCGATCTTAAAGCCGAGCGCTTCGTCGAACTGTGCGGGGAAGGGGAGTGGTATGTCGGCACCCGAGGCGGCGCCGGCGATCACGGCGCCATGAAGTTCGCTCGTCGCGGCGAGGTGGTGCAGGTCGGCTTCTTTCCCTTCCGACTGGTTACCACCGTGCCCTTCCCCTCCGATTACATGCTGCTGGTGTGCAATTCGCAGATACACGCCCGGAAAACGGCGGGAGCGAAGGATATCTTCAACCACCGCGTCGCCTGCTACCAGATTGGGCGCGAACTCTTCAAGCGGGAGTTTCCCGAATATGCGGACCACGTCACGCATTTGCGCGATATGGACCCCGCGTATCTGGGGGTGAGCTATCCTGATTTCCTGGAGATGCTGGCGCGGCTGCCCGAGCAGATTGACCGTGAGGAGATTCGCGCGCGCCTTGACGCCGACTTCTGCGATCGCATCTTCGCCACCCATGCAGGAATCATGCGCCGTTATCAGGTGCGCTCGGTGGTGCTCTACGGGCTGGCCGAGATCGCGCGCGGCAAGGCGGCTCCCGATGTGCTCACGCACGGGCATGCCGCCGAATTCGGCCAGTGGATGAATCGCTCGCACGACGGCGACCGCGTGGTAAGGTGGGTGGGACAAGAACCAAGGCCGTTCCAGGAGGCGTGTGATGACACCATGCTGGCCGCTCTCGTCACTCGCGCGCGCTCCGGGGATCCGGATGCGGCACTGGCCAGGCAGACCGGGGCCTACGCCTGCAGCGTGCCGGAGATTGACCAGATGGTGGATATCGCCCTCTCCGTCAACGGCGTGGCGGGCGCGCAAATCGCCGGCGCCGGTTTAGGCGGCTGCATCATGGTGCTGGTGAAACAGGAAGCTGTTGATTACCTGGCGACGGTTCTTACCTCGCGTTATTACGATCCGCGCAATCTGGATGCCGATATTTACCCGTGCTATCCCACTTCCGGCAGCGGCGTATTGGGGGTATAATCAGCGTATCATCGTCATGTTGACAATCTCCTTGTTCGCATTGGAGGGAAGTTGTGCAATTGATATTCATGCGCATGATGTTGCTCGTGATGCTCGGAAGCACCGTTATCGCTGCCTCGCCACTGATGCGCGAGACCTTCAGTACACTGGATGCGAAAGTGTGGACGCCGCAACCGCCGCTGAACGCGCGAGGGCCGATTCCCGCCAACGGCGCATGGGCAGCCGCCAACGGCGAACTCGTCGCGACCGGCAGCGCCGCGCCATGGACGGTGCTGACCGCCGGCGGGGCGGGCTGGACCGATTACCGGCTGTCGGCGAAGGTGACGATTCGCCAACCGGCGCCGATACGCACGGGACCGATCCATTCCAGTCAGTTTGACCGATTTGAGCCGATTGATCCGCAACATCCAAACACCGCGCACGCCGAGCAGTTCCGCTATCGCTATTACGCAGGGGAGTTCGACTGGGGCTCGGATGCCGCGCTCTATTTCCGATATCAGGATCGCTTAGCCTGCTATCGGGTGCAGCTCTCCACCGAGTTTCAGGAAGTGATTCTCTGGCATGGCACCGGTGGTTATCTGCAGGTGGTGCCGTGCAAGCTGGAGGTGGGAAAGACATATTCAGTAGAGGTCGTCGCGCGAGGGGCGCACTTTCAAGTGTCAGTTAATGGAAAACGGCTCATTGATTACTGGCACGAGTCCCTGCCCACGCTAGCCGGCGGCATCGGGCTGGGCGCATATCACAGCACGGTGGGCTTTCGCGAGGTGACTGTGGCGGCGTTGCCGGAAGCCGATGAAGCGATGCCGACGCATCAGCCGAAGTTCACCACTCGGAAGTGGCGCACACTTCGCTGGATCTTCGACGGCAACGAGCCGATCACTCTGCTGGAGAAAGAATCGTCGCAGGATGACAGCTACCTCTCGAAAGCGCTCTTCTATCACTTCACCAAGCTGCGGCCAGGCTACAGGCCGACCTTCTACGGCTGGGTGGCCATCCTCATCTACCCACACATGACGCAGCTTGTCGGCGATGAGTGGACCGGGGTGAATACCGCCGGCGAAGGCAGCGCCAAGTTGATCCTCACATTCGACAGCGTCACTCCCGAAGAGACACTGCGCGCCGGCCATACCATCGTATTGACTTACGACCGTGCGCACGGCACTTACCGTCACGACGTGACGGTAGACATGACATGGCTAAAGGACCAGACGCATTCCTACATCGAATTTACCGACCCCTTCACATATAACAACAAGGCGCCCGGCCGTGGCGTGAAGTACCCCTGGCTACCCGCGGGCCACGAGTGGGGACTTTTTCCGGGCGAGGACGGCATGCTGTACCGCCACCCGATTTCAGAAGCGACGCGGCTGGAGCCGATGCTCTTTAATAACTGGCAGACGCGGAAAGACAGCGCCTTCTGGCTACTTTATCCTGACCGCGCGGTGTGTCCCATCTGGGAACACCACAATCCCGGCGAACAGTCCGGTCTGGGAGTGTGCCACTGGGGGTATGACTGGCATCAGGATATCGTCTGGGAAAAGGGCCGCAACTTCAAAGCCGGCGAGAAGATGACGGTAAAATATGCTCATGCCGGCTTGCGACCGCACGAAGCGGAGCGCCTTTTCCAGCGTTCGAGGCTGCATCCCGACAGCGACAAACCGGAAGCCACCGGTCCGGGAACTTTCGCCACTATCGTGCCCACGCCATACGCCTTTCCGCTATGCAACCCTGCCGGAACTGATTTCGCCGAATTGCAGAGCGTGCGCGAACCATACCTGGGCTGGCATTTCTGGGGCGAATATGTGGTGGACCGTGAGATAGGACACAACGACCGATACTCCTTGCGCATGGACGGCCCTGGCTCGGTGAACGGCATGATGTATCACCACATGCTCGACACCCATACCGAACAATATCTCTGTACGGTGTGGGTGAAGACGAAGAATGTGCGCGGCGGCAAGGGGCCGATCATCACGCTGAAATATTCCTACGCCGACACCCCCCGCGACATTGTGGAAACCGGCATGCTCGGTGACAACGATTGGCGCGAAATTTCCTTCATCTCTACCGTGCCGCTCACGCACGAATCCTCAGATATCATCTTTGAGTTGGATGGATCAGGCATCGCCTGGTTTGATGACTTCTCGCTCCGGCCCATCGAGGCAGGAGAGAAGGTCGCGGAGAAACGTCCCGCGCCCATTGCTGTGGCGCTGCCAGAGCCGGTGAAGGATCTCCTGCTCGACCTGCCCTGCGACGAAGGAGAGGGGCTGCAATGCGTGGATCGCAGCAATCGCGGCAACACCGTTCGCCTGCTCGGTGCGACCTGGGCGCACACGGAGAAGCGCGCGGTGCTGCGCTTCGCGCCAAACACCGGCGCCTTCGTGCTGCGGCCATCGCCGGAGTTCTCGCCGAAAACACTGGACGGCGTGAAAGGCTTCGGACTGTCGGCGATGACCCTCGAAGCCTGGATACGTCCCGCACCGAGCACCGAAGCGGGCGCGATTCTCGGCTATTATTATTCGCCGGTACTGTATCTTCAACCAGCAGGCAAAGAAAAATTCTCTCTGAACCTGATGGCTACCCCCAGCAAAGGCAGGCGCGTCGTCGCCACTTCGCCGGCCCTCATCCCGGCGAATGAATGGACGCACGTGGCAGCGACGTTGATGACGAATGGCAGCATTCGCCTCTATGTGAATGGCAAGCAGGTGTTAGATACGCCATTTGAAGGAATGCTCTCCTCCTCCGCGAATCACCACTATATCTCTCTGGGGGTGATGGGTAAGTTCTACGGCTATCCCTACCACGGCGATATGGCCAACCTTCGCTGGTGGGCCCGCGCCGCGACGGATGAGGAAATCGCCGCCGCCGTCGCGCAGAGACCCTAACCTGCGCACGCGACGATGCGTCACGGAGGCGGGCACAAATCGTCGCATGCCAGCGTTTCCCAGTCCAGTTCCTGGCGCAGGCGGCGGAGAGCCAGGTCTTTGCCTTTGCACTCGGCCATGACGTCTACGGTCAGGTCACTGAGCTGCGCAGCGAAGGCGAGGAATTCATCCGTATCCAGCCAGTATGCATGCGCGCCGGCTTTTTTTTCGGGATCCTGGCTGCTGAAGTG
>JAKIYB010000307.1:0-5624 GCA_022708765.1 Armatimonadota bacterium
GGGGTGACCATGCGGGCGCGGTGCGAGGGGACGGTCCCCGACGGTATGCGGTTGTCACGGTACGGGTTGACACGTCGCGGGCAGGAAGCAACACGGACCCCCTCCCCCCCTGGCCCCTCTCCCAGGGGGAGAGGGGAGAATGCTAAGTGCACCAGTATTGGCGGCAGTGTAGCGTACATGCGTTTGCCTGTCAATAGGACGCTCGCCCGCCCAGGGGATATGATATTCGCGTATGAGGCAAAGCGGGGCCCGCATGTGCCGGTCCCGCTTTGCCGTGCCTCTCCCACGTCAGCCTTCCTTCGGCAATTTCAGCCGCACGATGGACATTGACGGAACTTCGATTGCGCCGTCGGCGATGCCGGTGATTTCCCGTCGGGTGAAGGCGCCGATTGGGGAGTCGCCCTGGAGGCAGGTCGTTTCCGCGGCGTGGTGGGGAAAGCCCGCGAGGGTAACGTGCGCGGGGTCGGCGAGGGCGCGGTTGACGAGGAAGAGCCAGCGGGCGTGGTCGTCCTCGAGGCAGAGGACGTCGAGATGGGGGTCGGCGTCGGCGACCACCCGCAGCGGCACGAGGCGACCGGGGAGAGCGGAGCGGTAGAGCTTGAAGATCTCGACGGCGTCGGTGATTTCGACGTCGGCGCCGCGGTGATTGAGGATGCCCATGCAGTTGACCAGGTTGTAAAAATGGGCAACCTCGAAGCCTGGGGCGAGCGCGGCGTAGCGATGGAACATGCCGGCGATGAAGAGGCCGTGCAGCACGGTGGGCGGTTCCTCGAAGGCGCGGCCGTCCCAGTGCGAAGCCTGCAGCCACCAGTTCCATTCCGCCACGCCGAGCGTCCAGTCGGCGCCGCGGCGCTTGATTTCGGCGAGAAAGGCGCGCATCTGCCCCTCGAAATTTACCAGCGTTTCGGTCACCGTCTGAAGCTGGACGTCCGGCGCGTCGTTGGGGTCGCAGCCGCCGTAGAGTTGCACCTGCACCACGTCAATGAGCGCGGCGTTCGCGAAGAGCGCCTCTTTCCAGTCGTCATGCTCGGCGGTGAGGCCGGCGGCGGACATCACCCCGATGACGCGGCTGCGCGGGTAGCGGGCCTTCACCGCCGGCACGAAGGTTTGCAGCACATCGGCATACATGGCCGGCGTCATGTGCGCCGTGGTGGGGGCATAGGGGTGGTTGGCGACGTGCCAGTAGACCAGCGGCGGTTCGGCGCCCGCCCGCTGATAGTACGCCGCCACATAGGCGGCTATTTCGCCGGCGTCGTCCGGCGTGCCGGTGGCCACGTTCAGCGTGATCGCCGGGGTGATGCCCTGCTCGCGACAGATGTCAAGGTATTCATCCAGGCCGAAATCGTAGTTGAGCTCCCAGTTCTGGTGAAAGGCCGCTTCCAGCATGGTTGGGCGCAGGTGCGCCGGCCCGGTGCCGTGGCGCCAGTTGTAGGCATTGACGACGATGCCGCCGGGAAAGCGCAGCGTCGGAATCCGCATGCGGGCCATTTCGTCAACGATCTCCCGGCAGAGCAGCGGCTGCCCCTGTGGGCGCAGGTGCAACTGGTCAATCCAGAGCTCGCCGCCCTCGGGCAGCGTCACCACCAGCCGCGCCTCGTCATCGTCGCGCGGCACCTGGAGCGCGAGGGTGTAGCGCGCGTACCACGACTTATCCACGACGATCTCCCCGCCGTCATACGCTTTGGCCCGGCTCGCCAGCGGGCGCAATTCAACGCGCAGCTTGACGGGGTGATGCCAGGCGCGCGCCCAGAGCTCGAGTTCGAGCAACTCGCCGGCGCGCACGGGCACCCGGTTCTGGTGCAACTGCGGATTCCAGTTGGGCGCGGGCGAGGAGATCAACTGCGCCTCAGTTCCCAGCAAGCCGCCGCCGGGGGTGAGCTCATAGAACCCGCGACCGCAGCTTGCCCCCTGCCATTCGGGCGCCAGCCCGGTCATCCGGTGCGGCGGCCCGACGAATTTGGGATTGCGCAGGCGCTCGGACAGCAGGCCGTGCGCGGTGGTAAGACACATCTCGATGTTCTGTCCGAGGATCATCTCGGACACGGGAGCGTCGGCTTCACCGGTGGGGGTGATGGTCACTTTCATAAGAGAGCTCCTTTTTACCTCACTGTGAACGAGGTGGATTGGGTGCCTGTATTCGCGAATGGAACAGACGCTCAGTTCCGGCGTGTTCGGCGCAATGCCAGGGCAGGTTCCACTGCATGTGGGTGTCCACGTAGACGTCGCGCTGGCCGTCAATGACGATTTCCAGGCCGGTGATTTCCCAGGGGCTGACGGTGCGGCTATCCGCCTGCACGTCAAGGAGGCGGGTTTGCACGTCGGGGCAGGCGCCGGTGAAGGGCACCAGCAGCGTCACGAAAAGGTCGTTGCCTTTCGATACCCGCGTGTAGCTGAGGTGGTCCGGGTTGTCGTACTTCTCCAGCGGGTAGGGGTTCGGTTCCAGGCTGGCGTCGGCATCGGTTACGGGCACGATGAGCAGGTTGCCGCCGTCGCCGGTGGTGAGGACGCGGCCGTCGCCGGTCAGCGCCGCCGGCACGCCGAGGTGGAAGTGCTGGCGGTACGTGCGCGGCTGGTCGGGGTGGATATAGCCCACGGTGAAGCGGTCAATGAGGATCCAGTAGCCGCCGCGCAGGTAGAAGAGCTTGCGCCGGACGCCGCCGACGTTCAGCACGGGGCGGGCATAGCCCTCATGCACGCCGCTGAAGTAGGCATACGCCGGCGCGGCGCGCCAGGTTTCGATAGTGGGCATCACCACGCTCTCCCAGCGCCACTCCCCGCGCATCGGCAGGTGGTCGCGGTCATCCACGGTGGCCACGTTATGGCTGCTGCTGCCCACCCGCCACAGGCGCGAGGGTTCCTCGCCGTAGGGGCCAGAGCAGTTGTCCACCAGAATGGGCCGCCCCTTGCTGGAGAGCAGCAGGTGGAAGATGGCGGTGTGATCGTGACTGGTGACGGTGTTGCCGCGCGCGCCGGCGTCAATGAGCGCCCAGTCGGCGGCGGGCGTCCAGTTCTCGCGCATCACGTAGTAGCCGGAATGCGGCAGCGCGGTATCCGGCTCCGCCGGCGGGATTGCCTCGACGGCTTCAAAGGCGAGCAGCAGGTCTTCGCCGCGCTCCGGCAGCCACGCGCCGGGCCGCCAGGCGGGGTCGAGTTGCGCGGCGACGTATTTCGCCTCGCCGATGCCACAACGCGCCGCCGCCAGCCGCAGATCAGAAAAGAGGCGGCCTGGCTGCGCGCTGGGCGAGGTGTCGCCCACCAGCGGCACGTCGCCATCGGGGGTGACAAGCTGCCAGTCCACGTTGGCGATGGCACGCAGTTTCGCGTAGTATGCCGCGCTGAAGGTGATGCCGTTCAGTTCCGCCAGCCGTGTATACTCCATGAACATGCGCGCGGTGCCCCAGTGGTAGCCGGAGCGCTCTTTGGTAAAACCGTCCGGCTCCATCAGCAGCGACATCTCGTGCTCCAGGTAGTTCGGCGCGAAGGCGGCGAATTGGGCGAAGTCGGCTATCTCCGGAAAGAATAGGCCGGCTTTCCAGAAGCCGGCGAACGTATGCAGCCACCAGTTGTGGCCGGAGGTACCGAGCATCACCTCGCTCCAGGTGCGCGCCCACGCCCACTCTTTCTGCTGCTGCGCGTGCAGCCAGGAGAGGATAACCAGCAACGCCTCGTCGGGGAATTCCTCCAGCGGCCACACCTGCTGCAGAAAGCCGCAGATGGAGCAGGTGCTGCCCCAGGCACCGCCGCCCCAGTCCGCCTGTTCGGCGGCGATCTTCTCCGCCATCGCCAGGAACCGCGCGCGCGAGCCGGCAAGCTGGTAGGCATCCGCACCCAGGTTCAGCAGCGGGCTGTTGTGCACCCCGCTGTTCAACGGCTGCGCCAGCACGCCGGCCATCGCCTTTTCGGCTTTCGCGCGCTGTTCGGGCGTCGCCAGTTCGCGCAGCCGCGCGACATATGCGGGTGAGTAGCCCAGCACCGGGCGCTCGCGTTCGCGTAGGTAGCGAATCACCGCGCGGGCGTCGGCGTCGTCATCGCCCGTGCGTGCCGGCAGGCCGGGATATACCCAGTCCACAAGCCCGCAGAACTGCTGGGAGAATGCGGTTGTCAGCATGGGATGCTCTCCTTACCAAATCCATTGCGTATGATTAATTCCGGGCGGGCGAGCGTCCTCGCGAGCCGACTCCGGGTGGAGGTGATGGAAGTCGTGTTCGAGAGTGAGGCTAACTCGTGAGCACGACAGATAAGACTTCCACCCGGAGTCGGCTCGCGAGGACGCTCGCCCGCCCATTATAGTCGTGAATGGAACAAGCGCTCCTCTCCGGAATATTCAGCGCAGCGCCAGGGAAGGTTCCAGTGCATGTGGGTATCCACGTAAACGTCGCGCTGGCCGGTGATGACGATTTCCAGGCCGGTGATTTCGAAGGGGTCCACCGCGCGGTCGTCCGCTTCCACGTCGAGGAAGCGAGCCTGGACATCGGGACAGGCGCCGGTAAAGGGTACCAGCAGGGTGACGAAAAGGCCGCTGCCGTCGCGGGTCTGCGTGAAGGTGAGCTGATCGGGATCGGCGTAGTCGCCGCCCAGCGGGTACGGGCAGGGTTCCACTTTTGCCTCGCCGAAAAGCGGCACGAAGAGGATGTTGCCGCCGTCCCCGTCCGTCACCACGCGGTTGTCCACAAGGATGCGGCCGGGCACGCCCAACTGGAAGCGCTGCTGGTAGGTGTGCCGGTGTTCGGGCGCGGCGGCGGTGAAGCGGTCAATGAGGATCCAGTAGCCGCCGCGCAGGTAGAAGAGCTTACGGCGGGCGCCCGTCACTTTGTGCTCCAGCCGCTCGTAGGCCTCATGGACGCCGCTGAAGTAGGCGAACTGCTCCGTCGAAATCCATTCGTCCACCGTGGGCAGCACCACGCCGTTGAAGCGGTAGACGCTGCGCAGCGGCAGGTGGTGTTCGCCATCCACCACCGCCACCGTGTGCGACATCGTCTGGTGGCGCCAGGAGCGTTCTGGGTCGTCCACGCCGTCCGGGCCTTTGCCGTTGCCCACGGTAATCTGGCGCCCCTTCGCATAAAGAAGCAGATCGAAGAACGCGCCGTGACCGTGGCTGGTGATGAGGTTCCCCTTCGCCGACGCCTCGATGGCAGCGTAATCGCTTCCCCGCGTCCAGTCCTCGCGCATCACATGGTAGCCGCTGTCGGGCAGCGTGGTATCGGTTGTCGCCGGTTTGCGCGCCACAAGCGCCTGGTAGGCAGGAGCCAGGTCTTCGCCAACGGAGGGGTAGTGCAGCGTTTCGATCAGCATCGGCGCAAAGGGTGACTCATGGTCGGGGTCGAGAGTTTCCGCCAGCCACTTCGCTTCGGGGATACCGAGCAGCGCGGCGACCGCACGCGCGCGCTCCAGGAAGTACGGCCCGCGGAACCAGCAGTCGCCGAAGGGGGGCATGCCGCCGTCCGGGCACATGAGCTTCCACTCCACCGCATAACCGTGATACAGCTTCTCCATGAAGGCCGGGCTAAGGCGGAGGCCATTCAGTTCCGCGAGTCGCACGCAGTCGAGGAAGAGATCCATGGTGCCGGCGTGATAGCTCACCGAAGTTTCGTGGGTAAAACCGTCGGAGAAGAGCAGCAGGCGCA
>JAKIYB010000307.1:5634-5964 GCA_022708765.1 Armatimonadota bacterium
TCCAGGTGGCGCCATACTGCGCGGCGAACCAGTTATGCCCCTGGGTGCCGAGCATCACCTCGTGCCAGCGTTTCGACCCTTCCCACTCGTGATACATGCGATGGACGAGAAAGCCCAGAATCGGCAGCACCGCTTCATCCGCGCATTCCTCCAGCGGCCACACCGCTTGCAGGTAGCGCGTCAGCCCCATGATGGTGTGGTGGGCGGCGTTCGGCCAGGCATCATGACTGTCCGCCACGCATTGGGCGTACAGGTCGAAATCCTCCCTTGTCGCCGCCACCTGCAGCACCTCCGGGCGGGAATGCAGCAGCGTGCCGCGGCCGTCCGGCC
>JAKIYB010000308.1:0-5665 GCA_022708765.1 Armatimonadota bacterium
CGATCTTCAACTCGCCGTTCGTGGACCCGACACTGGACAAAGACCTGCTCAAGGGTGGGCGCTTCCTCGTGTCCCTCTTCGACCTGAACATTGACGGCACGCTGAGTGACGGCCTCGCCGGCCATGCCACGCTGCGCGCCATCAGTCCGGTCACCCTGGACACCGCGCCCTACGCCGCGGGCGGCGCCGTCGTGCCCACCGACCCGACCACCGGCTACAGCGCCCTGGCGGGCGCCCCGCTTGCCGGGATTGCCACCTACGCCGACACCGTGCAGCTCTGGGATTGGTACGCCACCCTCAGCACCGGCATCCTGGGTAAGGATGTCTCGCTGACCGCCGGCCGCCACTCCAACGCCCTCGCGCAGGGCCTGCTCGTAGACTACAGTCGCCAGCCGCTCCTCGGCGTGTCCGCCGACACCGGCTTCGGCAATGTCCTCGTCGGCGCGAACTTCTCGATGCTGGATCGCGCCAGCAACCCGCTGTCCACTGATCCCGCGGCCGTGCAGGACAACGTGGCCTATGCCTATGCCGGCTTTGACGTGTTCAACGTCAACGTCATCGCCACTTACATGCAGTCCGGCTTCGCCGCCCAGCGCGGCTGGAGCATCGCCGGCGACGGCACGATCTTCGGCATCCATGCCTTCGGCGAATACGCGACGCTCAGCCGCACCGCCGCCGGCGCGGATCCGGGCAGCCCGTTCGACAGCGGCTGGGTTGTCGGCGCCGACCTGCTCAACAACTGGAAGGGTTTCAGCCTGACCGCTCGCTACGGCGAGATCGAGCCTGGCTTCACCCCGGTGCTCTCGGCGCTGTATCCGTACGCCGCCGTGAATGCCTATGACATCAACTGGATTGACCGCCCGCTCTTCCTGGATCCCAACAACGTGACCCAGGGCTGGGAGCTCGACATGAAGCTGGCGCTGAGCCAGAGCTGGCTGTTGAGCGCCCGCGTCTATGACGGCGACTTCGAAGCGGTCGGCGCGGCCGCGGTGGATGCCGACATGGTATGGGTGGTCTCCGCGAAGAAGCAGATCTCCAACGGCGTGGCGGCCAGCCTGCTGTACTCGCAACGGGAAGTCACCAACCGCGCGACCAACGCGTCGCT
Source organism: Armatimonadota bacterium (assembly GCA_022708765.1). Taxonomy (GTDB): domain Bacteria; phylum Armatimonadota; class Hebobacteria; order CAIYQO01; family CAIYQO01; genus JAKIYB01. The sequence continues at coordinate 1,106 of JAKIYB010000308.1, forward strand.
CACCGGCGACGACCTGACCGTGCTCCGCGCGGCGCTGGAGTTCATGCTGTAGCACCTCGCGTACGAACGCATGACGCGCAACCCACGACCAGCCCTCCCACACCGGGGGGGCTGGCGTTTTTCTGGAAGTGCGCTATAATATCCCGGCGGGAAAGGTATTCGCCCCTGATCGGGCGAATACTGTTACGGGGTGTCGCCGCAAGCCAACCCGCGCGCGCGGACTCCCCGAGGTGGATACAAGCCAATTTGTGGGTATAATCCGTGCAGGATGCCGGTCGGCGCGCAGGACGCCGGCGCGGCGGCGGGCGGGAAAGGATACCGTGCCATGCGCTTCCCCGCGATCTTCAACAGAATGTCCATCCCGGCACACGGGCAATGCGCCCGCGTCGTGTATGATGAAAGAAGTACGTGGCCGGCCGAGCATGCCGCCGCGGGTGGGTGAGGGTACTGATGTCAACGTCACGTGGGCCGAAAATCCCGATCGGGAAAATTCTTCTGGAGCAGGGCGTCATTACCGCCGATCAACTCAAGCAGGCGCTGGCCGTCCAGAAGACGAAAAGCGAGAAGCTCGGGCGCATTCTCATCGAGCTGGGCTTCGTCTCGGAACGCCAGGTGCTCACCGCCTACGCGCAGCAGTTGAGCATTCCGCTCTATGACCCCACCGTCGCCCCCGACCCTTCCGTCGCCAAAGTCATTCCCGACCACCTGGTGCAGCGCTACAACGTCGTCCCGCTCCGCCGCGACGGCAACAAGCTCGTCGTCGCCATGCTCGATCCCTCCAACGTCTTCGCGCTCGATGATCTGCGGCTGGTTACCGGCTTCGATATTGACCCCGTCCTCGCCACCCCGGATGACATGGATGCCCTGCGCAGCAACCAGGGCGCCGCCCCGGCGTCGGAGTCCTCCATGACCACCGCGCTGGCGGTGGCCACCGGCGCCGAAGGCGATGGCCAGGAAGGCGCGGCGGACTTCAATACCATGGTCGAGGCTATCCGCCGCCCGGATGTCCCCGGCCAGGCGGACGACGACGGCACCATGGACGTGACGGAAGACGCTCCCGTCATCCGCATGGTGAACGTGCTCATCCAGAACGCCATCAAGGAAGGCGCTTCCGACATTCACGTGGAGCCGGACCGCAAGCACGTCCGCATCCGCTACCGCATTGACGGCGTGCTCTATGAGATGATGAGCCTGCCGAAATTCGCCCACGCCCCGCTCATTTCCCGCCTGAAAATCATGGCGGATATGAATATCGCCGAGCGCCGCATCCCGCAGGACGGCCGCATCCATATCCGCTTCGATAAACGCGATTACGACATGCGCGTGAACATGCTCCCCACCGTGTTTGGCGAGAAGTGCGTCATGCGCATCCTTGACCAGAGCGTCGTGCTCATCGGTCTCGGGCGCCTGGGCTTCACCGCGGAGATGATGGCGGAGTTGGAAGAGCTCATCATCAAACCGAACGGCATGGTGCTCGCCACCGGCCCGACCGGGTCGGGGAAAACCACCACGCTGTATTCCATCCTCAACCGCATCAACAGCATTGAGAAAAACATCCTCACCGTCGAGGACCCGGTGGAGTATCAGTTGCCCGGCGTCAATCAGGTGTCGGTGAACCGCAAGTCCGGCCTCACCTTCCCCGTCGCCATGCGCGCGTTCCTCCGCCAGGACCCCGACATCATCATGGTCGGTGAAATTCGCGACCTGGAAACGGCGGAAATCGCCGTCCAGGCTTCCCTCACCGGTCACCTGGTGCTCTCCACCCTGCACACCAACGACTCGCCGTCCACCATCGTCCGCCTGTCCGACATGGGCATCGAGCCGTTCCTCATTTCCGCGTCCATCATCGGCGTCATCGCCCAGCGCCTGGGCCGCAAGCTGTGCGAGCGCTGCAAGGCGCCCGTCGTTCTGCCGCCCGATGCGATGAAGCGCATGGGCATGACCGAGGCGCAGATGGAGGCCGCCACCTTCTTCAAGCCGGTGGGGTGCAGCGAGTGCTCCAATCGCGGCTTCCGCGGCCGCATCGGCATTTATGAATTGCTGACTTTGAACGAAGAGCTCGGCGAGTTGATCGTTCGCCGCGCGCCCCTCTCGGAAATTACGCAGGCGGCACTCGCCGGCGGCATGACATCACTGGTCATGGACGGCATGATTAAAGCCCAACGCGGCATCACCACGGTAGAAGAGGTGCTGCGCGTGGTATCCACGCATTAATGATGTTCGGAGGAGACTATGTCTGGTGGTGGTGGTGGCGGGCCCATGCGGCCGCCGTTGGTGTTAAAATCGAACGATCCGTCCGTCACGCGCGACCTCGCTGAGGTGCATGTTGACGAGTTGCTGGAACTCGTCGTTGAAGCGAAAGGTTGCTCCGACCTCCACCTGGCGGTGGGGCTGCCCCCCACCTACCGCGTGGACGGCGACCTGGTTTACGGCCTCTACACCAAGTTCACGCCCCAGGTCATCCAGCGCATGTGCTACGATATCCTCACCGACGAGCAGATCCAGCGTTTTGAAAATACCATGGAGCTGGACTTCTCCTATCAGTTGGGGAAAACGAGCCGCTTCCGCGTGAACTTCTTCCGCGACCGCGGCAACTTAGCCGCCGCCTTCCGAACGATTCCCTATAAAATCCCCACGCTGGACGACCTGGGGCAGCCCGCTATCGTGCGCGACCTCACCAGCAAGCAGCGCGGCCTCGTCCTCGTCACCGGCCCGACGGGTTCCGGCAAATCCACCACGCTGGCGGCGATGCTCCGCGAGATCAATTACACCCAGCGCCGCCATATCATCACCGTCGAGGACCCCATCGAGTATCTGCACAGCCACCAGTGCTGCATCATTAATCAGCGCGAGCTGGGTCAGGATACCCTGAGCTTCCCCAACGCGCTGCGCGCCGCCCTCCGCGAAGACCCCGACATCCTCCTCGTCGGTGAGATGCGCGACCTGGACACCATGAGCCTGGCCATCGCCGCGGCGGAAACCGGCCACCTGGTCTTTGCCACCGTCCACACGAACAGCGCCGCGCAAACCGTGGACCGCATTGTGGACGTCTTTCCGGTGGAGCAGCAGGAGCAGATCCGCGTCATGCTCTCCAACAACCTGGTGGCGGTCATCACCCAGCAGCTCGTGCCCCGCCTCGGCGGCGGCCGCGTCTGCGCCCAGGAAATCATGGTCGCTTCGCCCGCTATCCGCAACCTCATCCGCGAGGCGAAAGCCCACCAGATTAACTCCATTATCCAGACGAGCGCGCACCTGGGGATGAAAACCATGGACCAGTGCTTGCGCGATGTCTATAATCAAGGCCTGATTAGCTATGATATGGCGATTGAACGGGCGATGAACGTGGAAGAATTGAAGAAGATGATGATGTCCGACGGCACGCTACCCGAGCAGGAGCTCGAAGGCGCGGCGCCGCCGGCAGCATAACGCAGGGAGGCGATCGGGACGCATCCCGCCGGAGACCGGCGGGTGGGCATACCGGGCGCGGCGGGCACGGCCTGCGGCTCGCCGGCGCGAATCTGACACAGGAGGCGAAAGGACGATGGCGACTTTCAGTTATGTCGCCCGAGATCAGCTCGGGAAGATTCAGCAGGGAACGGCTGACGCCGAAAACGAACAAATCCTCTACCGCAAACTCCGCGAGCGCGGCCTCTGGGTGCAAAGCATTGAACGCACCCGCACCGCCGCGAAGACCCCGGACAAGAAAGCCGTGCCCGGGGTAAAGGCGGAGGGCAAGAAGAAACGCATCGGCAAGGTGAAGGCCCGCGATCTCACCATGTTCTGCCGCCAGTTCGCCACCATGATCAACGCCGGCGTCTCGCTGGTGCGCTGTCTCGCCGTGCTGGAGATGCAGGCCACCGCTCCCAGTCTGAAGGCGGTGATCCGCGAAGTCCAGTACTCCGTCGAGGGCGGCGAAACGCTCACCCGCGCGCTCTCGCGTTTCCCGCATATCTTCAGCAACCTCTTCATCGGTCTCGTCCGCGCCGGCGAAGTCGGCGGCGTGCTCGACGAAACCCTGGAACGCCTGGCAACGTTCCTGGAAGAGGACATGAAGCTGAAGCGCAAGGTGAAGTCGGCGATGACCTACCCGGCCATCGTCATGTCGCTGGCCATCGGCATCGTGATCTTCCTGGTCACCTTCATCGTGCCGAAGTTCATCCAGTTGTTCGCGGACTTCAACCTGCAGATGCCCGCCCCCACGATGTTCCTGATCTCCTGCAGTAAGTTCCTGACAAACCCGGTGAACGTGATTATCCTCGTCGTCACCATCATTGTCCTCTCCATCGCTATTAACCGTTTCAAAGCCACGAAGACGGGCAAGGCGATCTGGGACAAGATGATGCTGAAGGTGCCGATCATCGGGAAGCTCAATCACATGATCGCGCTGGCGCGTTTCGCGCGGACCATGTCCACGCTGCTCGTGTCCGGCGTGCCGATCTTGCAGGCACTGGAAACGGTAGCCGGCGCCATTGACAATGACGTTGTCTCCACGGCCATCCTCGACGCCCGCTCGGCGGTGCGCGAAGGCGAGCGGCTGGGCGACCCGCTGGAACGCAGCAA
>JAKIYB010000308.1:5675-5945 GCA_022708765.1 Armatimonadota bacterium
CCGCCGATGGTCATTCAGATGATCTCCGTCGGTGAAGAAACCGGGTCGCTGGACGCCATGCTCGCCAAAGTGGCGGACTTCTACGAGGCGGAAGTGGACGCCGCGGTGGAAGCCCTCACCTCCGCCCTGGAACCGATGCTCATCGTCTTCCTCGGCGGAGTGGTCGGCTTCATCGTCGTCGCCATGTTCCTGCCGCTGGTGAAACTCATCGAAGGTCTGTCGTCGTAACGATTGGCGGGCCGTCACGCACAGACGCAGGGGGCGGGCGCG
>JAKIYB010000309.1:0-230 GCA_022708765.1 Armatimonadota bacterium
ATTTCTGGGCTGGTCTGGTCTGCCTTGACGGCGTAGTCTACCCAAAGTTTGCTTTCCTTCGGCCGCACCGATACGCGCAGCAGGCCTACCTGACCGTCCGCCCGCACCTCCACTCCGCCGGGAACGCTGAACGTCCAGGGCGTCGGGTCCGGCAGCGGGTTATAGCCGGTGTAGGTGCCGCTGACGGGCTCGGTTTGCAGGTAGGCCACCCGGCCCGGCGTGCTGGTGAG
>JAKIYB010000309.1:266-5943 GCA_022708765.1 Armatimonadota bacterium
CCGTTGATGCGGCGGTACGGGATGGCCTTGCGATGCTGACCCGGTTCGACGGCGTAGTGGGCATCGGCCTGTGGGTAATCGGTGCAAAAGCCCATCTCCATCACGTCTTTGCCGCTGGCGTAGGTGACGTGCAGGGTGCGCGTCCCGGCTTCCCAGCGGGTGTTCAGCTTTGCGGACTGGACCTGTTTTTGGAAGGCTTCAAACGTGCCGTATTCCTTCACGTCGCCCATCTCGATGACAAACCCGCCATAGGCTTCGCGGCAGATACGCTCCCAGTGGTCGCCTTCGTTGGCAATAGGTTCGGCCTGCTTCAGGTTGTAGGAGCTGATCATCAGCGCCGGCGCGATCTTCGTGGTCTTGTGCCGGTCGCCCAGCGGCTCGGGGATGCCCGGCTCGATCACCACCTCGGCGTCGCGGCCCAGATTGGTAGCCGGCAGCGGAATGATGCCGATGTAGGCGTTGCCGTCGCGCAAGGTGATGCGCTGGCCAGTCCGCAGCGCGATGGGGAACACCGTCACCGGCTTGCCGTCCACATATAGCGCCCAGTCCGGTTCCTGGCGGAAGTTCCACAGCGCCACGGTTGAGAAGAGGGCGCGCACGCCTTCCGTGCCCGCGTATTTCAGCGTACTGCTCTTTTCCGTGCGCGGTTTAGTGCAGACAATTGCCCGGTTCTTCTGCTGGAAGGTGATGGTGCCGCCCGAGTAGGGCATGCCGCCGCCGCCCGTTTCCGCCAGATGGGGTTTATTGATGTTGTAGCGCAGCGTCAGCGTGCCCAGTTGATCGGCGTCGGTAGCCGGGGTCGTGGTCGGGTTCCATTGTCCGATGACGTCCACAGAGCCGCCTTTAAGATCCTGGCTGGCCAGGCCGTAGTGGTGCCCCAGGTAGATGCGGCGCCACAGCGGTGGATTTTTAAAGTTGCTTCGCGTGGTTTCCGACGCTGTCACCTCATAGGGCAGTGGCTTATCTTCCAGCGCATGTTGCGCCCATGCCGGTCCCCAGGGCGCCTCGCGCGTTTGCAGCGCCACGCGGCCGGGCGGGAAGTCATAGCCAAACAGGTACATGCCGCGCTGCGTCGCGTTCAGTCCCTTGTCGGTATGAAAGAGCACGCCTTTGGGCGTGAGCGTGTGCAATACGCTGTAGCCGCCTTCCTGTTCGTAACCTAACACGTTGGACATGCGCGTGCGCCCCGAGGCGCCCAGGATGCGTCGTGTATGCGGGTGGAATCCTGCGGAGAGCAGTTCGACGGCCCGATCGCGGATGATTTCGCCCATTAACCGGTCGAGATGCGTGGGGCCGTAGTCGGCAAACATCTTCTGCCCGCTCAACGTGATGGAGAAATAATAGTGATCGAGCATTTCCTGGCTGGTGCCGTCCTGGAACGTCCAGAAACGCAACAGCATCTTCTCCAGGCCGGAACGCCCGTCCGCTATTGCCGGCTCCGACTCGATCATCTTGCCGCCCAGCAGCGCGCCCATGCAGGCGGTGTGGTTGAAGTTCATCGTGCCCACGCTTTGCGTCCAACGCACGCGGAAGAATGTGAAGCGGCCGCGCCAGTCCTGGGTTTCCTTAAACCAGGCGAATTTACGGTCGCCCTGCGGATCAATGTTGATCTCCTTGTTCGGCAGATCGGGATACAACCAGGCCGACCAGTATTCCTTCATGTGATCCTGCACGTAGGGGGGCAGCGCGTCACGGTACTGGTGCCACAACAGCAATTGGTCCTGTACCCCCCAGCCAAGCCAATACCGCGGCAGCGTCGCCAGGATGGACTTGACCTGCCGGTCATACAGTTTAGGATCGCCGGATTCGATGGCGTCCGCGTAGGCGCTGCCACCACCGAGCTTGCGGAGTTCCTGTACCCGCGCCCATTGCCAGGCGGGCATCCAGGTGGGCTGGCGGAAGGCCAGTTTCGCAGGCATGGCTTTGATGTCAGCTTCGGTGGGCACGACGGCGGTAGGCTTGCCCCCTTTTCCGTCCTGTGCCAGTTGGGCGGCTAACGCCGCCAAATCACGTGCCGCGGGTAGGCGCACCGCTTCTGTCTTGCCATCGGCGAACTGCACCTCCAGACGCGCGCTCTTAAACGTCAGGCCATGTCCGCCCGTGGCGACCGCCCACTCGTACGCACTCCAGTCAGCATACCGCACGTCGTACGTCTCCCATTTGCGCAGCAGCAAGCCCTGCTCCTCAAATCGGCGAAGGCGCTCGCCCAGTGTGGTGCCATACGCGGCATCCATCAGCACGGCGGTGACATCCATGCGACCGACAGGCTGTTCTTTCGAAACTTCAGTAGGGCCGAAGCGGGTGGGGTAGCGGTCAGCGGTGGCATCCTGCGCGCCGTATTTGGCCCAATAGCCGGCACCGTTGAGCCATGCGTTGAAAGTTGGGCCCGGCACGCCTTCGGCGACGGACCAGGGCCGACGCAGCGGCCAGGCGATATAGTGCCAGCGCGGCGGATTCTTCTCCCATTCCGCGCGATAGGTATTCCGCGCTTCGTAACCGGCGGGGGAAATTTCATACGCCTCGTAATCGAAAACGACTTCGGCTTTCGCAATCGTCCCTCCCTGTGCCAGGCGATCGGCGATCTGCTGAGCCGTGCCGGGGAAACGCAGCAGCAAGGAACGGTGCACCGCATCAACTGTCCGCGCGTTGGGGAAAGGCTTATCCCACGCCCGACCATCTATGCCCGCGGTCTGCGCGGTATTGATGACCAGCGTTTGCGCCTGCGCATGCGCCGGTAGCAGTCCATACAGCAGCAGCACGGCCAGCGCCGTGCCCCATCGCAGCAGGTGAAGAGGCATCTCGTGTGTTCCTTTCCGCGTCCGACAGCGGAGCATACAGCATGCCAGACCTTATAGCGGGAGAATGCGTTCCATATCTATGGACGCTTCGCCGTGGAAAAAGATTCGGGTCTCCGGTGCATCCACGTTGAAATCTATCGCCGTGAGTCCGTCACCCAGCACAACGCCGGTGAGCAGATCCACCACGCGGCGCGGGCCGGGGAGGGCCAGTCGGCGGGGACCGGGTTTGCCGGAGTGCAGGGCGGCGATGGTGTCGCTGGCCAGCACCACATCGTCTTCCTCGCACCAGACGTGACAGCCGCCGTAGCGCGCGCACTCTCGCAGCAGGGCGGGCGGCAGCGGGATGGCGGCGCTCCATACGACAGCGTAATCGTCGGCACCGCGCGGGCCGGGCGTGCCGTTGCCCGCGCCGCCGCGGCCAAATTCGCGCAAGGCCAGCCCCGCGCGGTTGATGGCCAGCGTGATGATGGCGCTGCCCAGCGTTACCAACTCCGCGCTGTCACAGGCCGCACGGGTAGGTAGCAGGATGGGGCCGAAGGGATAGCTGTCACCGAAGACCGTATTCGCCGGGAGATCGCGAGTGATCGGATTGGCGTGATTGAGCAGCACGCGGCGTGGCGCCTGCAGACGCATGAGCTCATACTCCACGCCCATCAGTTTGCTGATGCCGTCCGCGCTGAGCCGCTTGCCGTCGGTGATACCCGTCGCCGGGCCGAAGACCGCCATGCGGCCGTCGCGCAGCACCGTCTCTCGCAGCAGCGCGTAACGCTCGTCGTTCAGTTCGAAAAGGTTAGGGAAGAGGTAGCATCGGTAGGCGGGCATATTGGCCTTTGCCAGATCGGAGAGGAGATAAACGCGGTAGGGAATGCCGCTGTGCGCCAGCCCGATGAGCCGCTGCCACAGGCAGGCGACGTGCTGAAAGCCGCCGGTGCCGTCTTCGTGATGAGGGCTGCTGTCATCGAGTACCAGGCAGACGGCGTGTTCGGTTTCCGCGTGCGGCCACTCCACGCTGGCATCCAGCAGGCGGCGTTCGTCGCGTATGGCGAGTTCGTGGATGCGCGTATCGTGGAAGAAGCTGCTTCCCACGTTCATCCAGTAATGCAACTGCCCGCGGGAGAGCGCCCATGCCGTGTTGCGCAGTAAGCCGGCGCGCACATCGGCGGGTGTGCGGAACGCGCCGTTTGTTTCGGAGCAGGTACCGACCCAGGTGCGCGCGTCATTTTCGACGAACTGCACTTTATCGCGCAGTCGCAGCGAATCGGTCACCCCTTCGGCTTCCCAGCCCATGCCCACCGTACGCGAAGTGTAGTCAGCGGGAGTCACCACCAGGTGCCAGCCCTCGTCGTCCAACAGATCGGCGATGTCGGTCATACCACTGACCAGCGAGAGTTCCGGCCAGTCAGTCATCGTGTCCGTGACCCAGGTGGAGCCGTCCACCGCGCGATTCGCCCGCCAACCGAGCATCGGCTGCTTGAAGGCATCGATGCCGAGAATCACCTCACGGTGGGCCGTGGCCTCGCGGAGGACGGTAAACTGGGTGCGGAAGTAGCGACGGCAGAGAATGCGCTGCAGATCAAAGTAGTCTCGTTCTTTCGCCATCTGCGCCGGTTCGGGGAAGTGCAGCAGGTGGTCACGCTTGGCGCGCCACTCGGCATCGGTCGGCACCCGCACGGAGTCGAAGGTCACCTCCGGCTCGCGCCACGCCTCGCGCAGCGCCGCCTCAGTGGGATACTTCTCGCGTATATAGTTCCGGAAGGCCCGCTGCATCGCCTCGCTCACATCGAAGGCAAACCCCTGATGGGAGAGCATCGTCTGCCCCTCAGAAACGGGGAAGAGCACGTAGCCGATCACGCGCGACGCCCATGGGCGCGACTCACAATAATCGACGACATGGCGCAGGTAGCGGCAGTAATGGTCTAGCCCGATCTCAGAGGCCCAGGAGAGGGACTGGAAGGTCTGCCCGGTATGGGCGCGGGCGACCTCGCCCGGGTGTTTTTCCCCCCAGATGTTCGGCAACATCTCACTGAAGCGCACGAAGAAGCGCGCCTCGGAGTCCATGGTCAGAATCCGCTCGGCTTCTTGGTCAAAGCAGAAGACTTCAGGCCCCGGCACCGGGTAGACGTCCTCGTCCGTCCAGTACTGGTTCGTATACATCGTCCAGTTCTGCACTTCAGAAAGAAAGAACAGGTGTATCCCGCTCTCGACGAAATCCCGGTTTCGCGCAACCCAGTGTTCTGGCGGCGCGACGATGCAATCGCAGTAGGTGGCCGAGGAGATGGGCGTGTTGTTCTGATCGTAGAAAACCGGTCGCCCTCCAGGAAATGCCAACCGATACTGACTTTGCACGCGTGTTGGATGGTGATGGGACATGGCTCTTACCTCACTGGCGACCGACGTGTGGAATCGCAAGCCGGCGCGCTCGAACTTTTTTAAGCGAGACAGATCAAGCTCGCATAACCCGCGTCGGGCATCTCTGCCATACATGATGGATGACGCTATCTCGCGGGTCGGGCGGGTTTCCTTTCCAGAATGACGTGAGTAACGCCGGCCGGCACGGTGAGCTGGTATTGATTGCCCTTGATGGTCAGTGTGGCTTTTTCGCCTTTGGCCAGTTGCCAGGGCGTCGTGGCGGTGATGGTGACCTGACCGCCGGGATGGCCGGGATCGCAGCGCAGGATGAGTTGTGTCCCATCGGCGATGAGGCTGGCCGGCATAGGCGCGGCCAGGCCGGCGGTGCCGTAGCGCACGGCGCCGGGGGCGCCCAGCGCCAGCAGCAGACGGCCTGGGCGCACTTGCACGGAGCCGACGGTGCCGGTGAAGGCGGCTTGTTCCGCGGTTGCCTGGGTTTCCGCGGCGACGAGGAAGGCGTAATCGGTGCC
>JAKIYB010000030.1:0-14685 GCA_022708765.1 Armatimonadota bacterium
ACTGCTGCATCCCCGCCGTGGTAAACAGCGTGGTCGGATCCTCGGGCACCAGCGAACTGCTCAGCAGCACCGTATGCCCCCGCGCCGCAAAGAAGCGCAGAAACGCCGTGCGAATCTCATTTCCGGTCATGGCGACACCTCGGTAAACGGAAAATGGGGACTGCAACGAATTTCCCGAAGGTTGGCAACGGCATGTTGACGGCATCCGGAGCTGTTTTCCAACACCCTCCAGATGGAAGGGAAGCAGGAAATTCGTTACTGTCCCCATTTTCGACGGTTCGGTCGTAGATGAGGGGTATGTGACGCTCTAGTATAGCAAAATCGGGCGAAGAAGGGGAGGGCGCACCCGCGGCGAATCTGCAACGCAGGCGAACACGACATCCATGGATGAGACGTATATGGTTATTACCGTGCAGTTTCAGCGACGGTTTGGGGATGAGGTGGCAGCGCAGCGAATCCAAATAAGACAGAAAACAACTCTCGGTCGTCACATATTCAATGCTTTCGCTGTCGTCGCCAATATTCTCGTTGGAATCTATATGTACCGGCAAGGGCACCAGCCCGAGCGCGGTACTGGGATCCTCTTCATGTTTATCGGGTTTAGTTACGCATTTGGCTATTACATCGATCCTTTCATCCTTGCCCTCTTCACCCACCGCAAAGGTTCAAAGAACTACGAAATCACCGTTGACGACACCGGCCTGCAGATGAATGGCCCGCTGTCGAACTATGAAACCGGCAACGAAGCTCCCTGGTCGTGGATTCGGCAGGTCTACGAGAACGAACAAATCTTCCTCATCCTTTACACCTGGAATGAAACCTTCATCCTTCCCAAACGGGGCTTTGCAGACGATGAAGTGGTTGATCAGTTTCGCGCATTGGTGAAAGAGCAGGTAGCACTCGGCCTGAAGGTGGTGGCGTGAGAAGATTCTACTATCAAGTCTAATACTCCGGAGTAGAATCCCGCTCTCATGTCGCACCCATAACACAAAACCGCTTGCTTCCTTACCATGCCCTCTTTGTCCGGTTCAGCGCACACGCCACGAGGGCACGAAGGGGTATGCTAGAGTTGCGGAACTTCTGCGACGGAAGAGTATTTTAACCGTTGTTTAGTATATTCTTGAAATGACGATGATATTAAGGGCTGTGGATATGTGGAGACAGGCAGCGGCCCCCGTTCAACGCCCATGTGGATAAACCACGGGGAAAGGGCGTTACCCGAGGGCCGTTATCCCCGGAGTGCAGGGGGCAACCCCTTTTCCCCGGTCTGTGCGCAGGTTGTTATCCACGTCTGTGGATGAGTCGCATTCCCCCTCAATCCACCAATGAGGCGAAGAAATCCGCGTTGCGCATCACCGAGCGCCGCCACTCTCCCGGCACGCGGTCAATGTGGTAGATAGCGTGCACCGGACAGACACTCACACAGTCGGCGCAGTCAATGCATTCCATCGGATCAATCACGTATTGGTCGCGGGCGTCGTAAATGCAGTCCGTCGGGCACACCAGCGTGCATTCGCCGCACTTCTCGTCGCCGCAGGGTTCACAAATGACGTAGGCCATAGTTGCCACCTCCTCGCGGGCTCTTCCCGTATGGTAGCAAGCGTTTCCCACCGCGCGATGTCCAACTCTCGCGCCAATGCGAAAGGAAACGTGACGCGCGTGGCGTAAACAGGAGAACAGCACCCCGATTCCGGAAGGACCGCCCATGTACGACCGCCGCGAAAACGAGCATCAGGAACTCTTTCACCTCGGCATTGACCCGAGGCAGCCAGTGCCCATTCACATCCCCAGCCCGCTGGGCCGGCTGGGCTACTTCTTCTTCGTGCGCGTGCCGGCGGGCGACGTGGAGACGCTGGCAAACGTCGGCATGCGGCTGGACGTGGGCGGCTTGCGCGAAGACCACCTGGAAGTGATGCCGGGCGAGGGCGTGGAAGGCGACGCGGTGCTGCCGGGCGTGGATGGCCTGGCCTGGCGCTGTCTCGGTAAAGGGATGGTGAGCCGCGGCGACGGCACCGTCGTCCTGAAAGACTGGCCGGCGGCGATGACGCGCGCTGACCTGCTCATCACCACCTGGCCGCGCTTCGTGGAGAGCGGCATGGCCGATGCCTGGATCGCCGCGCGGGCCGACCCCTGCTGGGCGCCGTCCGGCGTGCCGCTGGGCGGCATCGGCGGCGGGCGCGTGGACCTGTGCCGCGACGGTCGCTTCCGCAATTTCAGCATGAATAACAATCAGGACGCGCCGGTGGAAGACCCCGATGGCCTGCCGGGGGCGTATCTGGCGGTCACCCGCGACGGCAGCACCTGCGACCTCGCCACCCAGCCCATTGCCGCCGGCCATGCGGCGTGCGAGAGTCTCGCGTATGAACCGCGCTTTCCCCAGGCCGTCCTCGCCGCGGAGCCCTTCCCCGGCATTACCGTGCGCGTCACCGCCAGCGGGCTCGTCTGTCCGCAAGATTTACGACGGTCGAGCATCTCCGGTTTTCTGGTGCGCTGGGAAGTGACGAATACCGGCGAGGAACCGCAAACGGTCACCGTGCGCATGGGCTGGCCGAACCTCATCGGCGTGGGCGGCGGCGTGGCGGAAGCGGAGAGCGGCATCGGCTACGGCGACGGCTTCTACCACCACTGGGATGACCCGACGGGCCGCGCGGAGACCACTGACGGCGGCGCCGTGCGCTTCACCGGCACGCCGAAATACCTCGCTTCTGCCGGCGAGCACCTGCTGGCGGTCGCCGGCGGCGCCGCGACGGCGGGCGATGGGCACGGCGAAGTCCATCGTGAACTGCACCTGCAGCCCGGCGAGACCGGTACATCAACGATGGCGCTGGTCGCCGCCATGCCGCACTGGGTGGACTCGCTCAAGGTGGATCGCGGCCACGCCTGGCAGAACCACTTTGCCGATGGCCGCGCCATGCTCGACGCGCTGCTCGCGGAAGCCGATGACATCCTCACCGAGGCCGGCGCACTGGCGGCGCTGATGGCGGACAGCACGCTTCCCGACTGGCTGCGACGCCGGCTGTGCAACTGCGCCTACCCGCTGGTGACCAACAGCGTCTACTACCGTGACGGGCGCTTCAGCGTGAACGAAGGGCCCACCGAAATGGCGGGCTGCTACGGCACCATTGATCAGCGGCTGGCCGCGCACCCGGCCACGCAGCTCCTCTTCCCGCAGCTCAACAGGACCGAGTTGACCCTCTTTGCGGAGAACCAGGGCGCCGACGGCGGCATCAATCACGACCTGGGCGGCGGGCATCTGGAGCGCGGCGTTCATCCGCAGGACTGGCCGGACCTGACCTGCTCCTTCATTATCCAGACGGCGCGCCATGCCTGGACCACCGGCGACACTGCCTTCGAGGACGCCATGTGGCCGCGCGCGCGTCAAGCGCTGCTGAAGCACGCCGCCTGGGCGGAGGATGGCGCGGGCGTGGCGCAGGTGGGCAGCAACGGCCTGGGCACCAGCTACGACGGCTACCATTATGAGGGCACCACCGGCTACATGGCCACCCTGTGGCTGGCGGCGCTGGCGGTGATGGAACGCTGGGCGGATCGGCGTGGGGACAGTGAACTGCTGGCGCGCATCCCCGGCTGGCGCGACGCGGCCATCGCCCGCCTTGATGCCGACCTGTGGAATGGCGAGTACTACATCGCGTATGGCAGTCAGGATGGTGCACGGCGGGAAAGCTGCCATGCCGGACAACTGGCCGGCGAGGTTTTCGCGCGGCTGCTCGCTGGCGCGGACGTGCTGCCCGAAGCACGGCTGCGCGCCTGCCTGAACGCCATCTTCCGCCTGAACGGCGATAATGCCTTTGCCGTGCCGCCAGATGAAGTGTGGCCGGACGGCACTGCCGCTGCTGCCTTCGGCTGGCTGCCATATATCGAAGGTTTCATGCTCACTGTCGCCGCGGTGCTGGACGACCCCCGCCTGTTGCCGCTATGGGAGCGCATGATGGCGGCGGTGGATGCCGAGGGCGGGCGCCCTTGCGATACCCGGCTGATGTATCAACCCGATGGCAGCCCGAGTTGGGGCGCCTACTACATGACCGCGCCCGCGAGCTGGCTGGTGTATGACGCGCTGCTCGATTTCAGCTACACCCCCGGCGATGGTGCGCTGCGCCTGCGCGCGACGCGTCCCGGTCGCTGGTCGCTGGTGCACCCGTTATTCTGGGGACTGGCGGAGGTCGCGGAAGATGGTACGGTTACACTGATGGTGCGCCGTGTCTTTCAACAAGACCTGGCAGTGGTGTCACTGGCTGTCCCTGCCGGCGCCGGGCTCGGGTATAAAGGAGAAAAGCTCTCGCCGGCAGCGTCGCGGGGACAATACTGCTTGTATGATCTTCAAGACAAGGTCAACTTGGTAGACGGGGTGACGCTGACGTGGAAAATTGAACAGCAAAGCGATAAAGTCACCCGCTAAAGTGAGAGTTATCAATACGGTTCTCAACACCTGTGGAGAAAAATTGTTGAAAACTTTTTTCCCCTTCAAACAAGGTGTGGATAATCCCGGCGTTCATATTGATGAATGAGCGATAAGGGATATTTTCCGTTCAAAAGAGGTGAAAAAAGCAGGCAGGCAAGCGGATGTGCCTATTGCCCTTGCTGGACAACCAAGCTATAATACCGGCGGACGGGACGGGAATTTCCACAGGGTCTTCCACAGATGTGGATAACCGCTCGGACTACGAACACTGCCAACAGCCATCCAGGTTCTGACGCGCTCAGCCACTACATGCCCCACCAGGGGGAACCTTTATTGACGATTTGGTGAGCCGGGATGGAGTTTTTGCCTTATTCACAGCACGGTCCATTCGTGGGCTATCCACCGTCGTATTCGTGGCACTCGGCGTTCCTTCGGTCCGCGCCGGGCGGCTTGCCGCCCCCGTCGCCGCCTGTTCATTTGTTTGTTGCACTTTTCGGGAGGAACAGATGCCGTCAATACATACCCTGCAGGAGGTCTGGCCCCGTGCGCTGGAAGTGCTCACGGAATCACTCAAGCGACGATCGCTGGCCAAATGGATTCCGGAACTCCAGCCGGTGAGTTATGACGGCGCTACGCTGGTGGTGAGTGTGCCCACGCCCTTCGTGAAAGACTGGATGGAAGGCAAGGCCGCCCCGCTGCTCTCCCGCAAACTCTCCGACGCCTTTGACGCGCCTATCGCCGTACAGTTCACCGTCGCTCAGCTCTCGCTGTCCCTCGAGGCGACCGAGCCGCCCGTGACACCGGCGAAACGCCCGCGCGGCAAGGCCGCCGATGACGGCTTCTTCAGCTCGCTGCCGCTCAATCCACGCTACACCTTCGAGCAGTTTGTGGTGGGCAAGCACAGTCAGATAGCCCACGCCGCCGCGCTGGCGGTCAGCCGCCAACCCGGGCGCTCGTATAATCCGCTCTTCATCTACGGTGGTGTCGGATTAGGCAAAACCCACCTCATGCAGGCCATCGGCCACGCAGCCCTGCGCGAAAATCCTGGCTTGAAGGTCACCTACGTCTCTGGCGACACCTTCACCTATCACGTGGTCACCTCCATCCGCGAGGACCGCTTCGGCGCTTTCCGCGAAGCCTATCGTGACGTGGATATCTGGCTGGTGGACGATATCCAGTTCATCGCTTCCCGTGAGCGCACCGAAACGGAATTCTTCCAGGTCTTCAATACCCTGGTGGAAACCGGCCGGCAGATCGTGATTACCTCCGACCGCGCGCCCAAAGATCTGCAGATCCTCGATCCGCGCCTCAGTTCCCGTTTTGAGTGGGGGCTGATGACCGACATCAAGGCGCCCGACCTGGAAACGCGCATCGCCATTCTGCAGAAAAAAGCCGCGCTGGAAGGCACCCCGGTGCCCGATGAGGTGATTCGTTACATCGCCACCAATATCTCCGGCAATATCCGCTCGCTGGAAGGCGCGCTCATCAAAGTGCTCGCCGCCCACTCGCTCTCTCACCAGGAGATCACCGTCTCCCTCGCCATGGAGCAGTTGCGCGACCACAGCCACGGCCCCACCTCCCGCTTGCTCACCATCGCCGACGTGCAGCAGATGGTACTGCGGCATTACGGTATTTCGCTCGATGACCTCACCGGCGCCCGGCGCACCCAGAATCTCGTCCTGCCCCGCCAGGTTGCCATGTATCTATGTCGCCAACTCCTCAATGCGTCCTTCCCGGAAATCGCTCGCAATTTTGGCGGTCGCGATCACAGCACCGTCATTTACGCCTGCACGAAGATGGAAGAAACAATGAAGATGGACCAGCAGGTGCGCACCATCGTGGACGAACTCGCCTCCCGCCTGCAGGAAGCGATGAGCGGCCGCGGGTGACGTGCAACGCGCTCAATCCGCCCCGCATGATGCCAACATGCCCGTTTTCTGGTATAGTGTGGACTGACGGAACTCTGTCCGTGCCGGGAAAGCATGGCCGACATCATTCTTGACATCTTTACGCCGGAAGAACGCGCGCTCATCGCCGACCTTGACCTGGAGCGGATGCCGCGGCACGTCGCCATTATCATGGATGGCAATGGCCGCTGGGCAACCGCACAGGGATTGCCGCGTGTCATTGGCCACCGCGCGGGGGTCGAGAGCATTCGCCGCGTGATGAAAGCCTGCCGCGCGCTGGGCATCGCCTGCCTCACCGTCTACTCCTTTTCCACCGAGAACTGGGGACGGCCGGATGACGAAGTGCAGGCGCTGATGTCGCTGCACGAGCAGTCGCTGCTGGTGGAACTGGACGAGATGCATCGTGAAGGCGTGCGCGTGCGCCACCTCGGACGTTTCGAAATGCTCCCCGAATCGCTGCGCCGCGCGCTGGGCGATGCCATCGAGCGCACCCGCGCGAATACCACGCTCACCTTCACTCTGGCGCTGAACTACAGCGGCCGCGCCGAGTTGACCGATGCCGCCCGTCGGCTGGCCTTAGCCGCCGCCGCCGGAGAACTGGATCCCTCCGCCATCACCGAAGACACCCTCGCCGGCGCGCTTTACGCCCCCGATTTGCCCGACCCGGATCTCTGCATTCGCACCGCCGGCGAGCTGCGCGTAAGTAACTTCCTCCTCTGGCAACTCGCGTATGCCGAATTCTGGACCACGCCGGTGCTCTGGCCGGATTTCCAGCCCCTGCACCTGCTGAGGGCCGTGTTCGATTTCCAGTGCCGTACGCGCAAATTCGGGAAGGTGGTGTCCTGATGCTGCGCGACCGCCTGCTCGCCGCCGTGTTTGGCCTGCCGATGCTCCTCGTGCTGCTCTGGCTCAATTACGTGCTGCGGGGCCACAATAGTCCGGATGACCTGCCGCTCCTGTTTGTGGTGCTGCTCATCGCCGGCGGCGGTGGCTGGGAAATCAGCCGGGTCGTGCGCCAGCGTTTTCCGGACACCTCCCGCTGGAATGGTGTCTATGCCGCGCTCATCCTCCCCTTTCTGGTGCATGCCATTCGGCTGGCGATCAATCCCAATGGCGCGGGCATGGTACCGGTCAGCAGCCTTGGTCTGCTCGTAGATTCCCTGGGCGCCACCGCGGCCGTGATGTTCCTCTTCCTCGCCGTTTGGAGTGACGCGGAACATCGCGGGTGGACAGGCATTAAAGAGAATCTCATCGTGATCGCCGGCGGTCTCTACCTCGGCGGAACGCTTTCCGCCGTGCTCCTCCTTGGTGAGACGCAATTTCGTGAAATGGCGGTGCTCTTCGTCTTTTTTGGCGTTTTTGCCCTCGACACCGCGGCATACTTCGGCGGACGCACCTTCAACGGTCCCAAGCTGGCGCCGCGCGTCAGCCCGAGTAAAACATGGGCTGGCGCGGTCTGCGGGCTGCTGGCCGCCATGGCCATCGCCGTTCTCTTCAAGCTGCTCCCGCCGCTGTTCGGCGCCGGCGACGCCTGGTGGAATCTCGGCGCCCGCCTGAGCTGGACGCGAATGCTGCTGTTGGGCGCGGCGGTTGGCATATTCGGCCAACTCGGCGACCTGGTGGAATCCGTCTTCAAACGTTGGGGCCACGTCAAGGATTCCGGCTCGTTCCTCCCCGGCCATGGCGGTTTTCTCGACCGGTTTGACAGCCTCTTTCTCGCCGCTCCCGTCGTCTATCTACTGCTGGCCTGGTTCCTCGGTTTTCCACGGTGAACCGGCCGGTAGCTTCCCCTTTCGGCATCTCCCGTCCGGGTTGATTTTTCGGCGATCCCGTGATATAGTACTGAATAATAATACGCGCAGCCATCGGCTGATGGCGCCCAGCGCGAAAAGAACACAGGTGCGGATGCCCCCGAAATCCAGTCTCCAGGAGGATGCAAAACTCGTGCACCCATCTCACAAGACTGTCGCCCGATATCGCAGAAGTATCATCGTTCTGGTGCTCGTGGGTTTGCTATGGCCGTCACTGGCGATGGCCGCGTCTCCCACCGCGCGAAAAACGCAATTACAGCGGAAGCGCGCAAGTATTCAGACGCGCATTTCATCGGTCCGGCAGAAACTCCACGCCACGCTTACCCGCGAACGTAAAACTCGCGCCAAGCTCAAAACGGACGAAAAAAATCTGCGCGTCGCGCGCGGCAACCTGCAGGTGACGACCCTGCTGCTCGAACGCAAAAAAATCGAGGTGCAGCGCGCGTCACTCGCCCTCGCTTCCGCGAAGCAGCAGTTCTCTCTCGCCCAGGATGAAGTGAGTGGCCGACTGGTCGCGCTCTACGAGCGGGGTGACCAGGGCTATCTTGATCTGCTCCTCTCCGCTGACGATTTTAGCGATATGCTCGAACGCATGGAGTTCGCCGAGTTACTGATGGATCAGGATCGGGCGGCACTCGTAACCCTCAAAGAGCGCCGAGATAAAGTCGCGCTCCACCAGTCGCAGCTTGCGGAGAAAGCGAAGGAAGTGGCCCGGCTGCGTCAACGCGCCGCCGTGCAACATAATCTACTGGATATCCAGCGCCGCCAGACCCAGGGCAAACTCTCCGACGTGCGCGACGAGCGTCATCGCATCGAGTCCGAGTTGCGCGCCCTGGAGCGTGAATCGAACGCCATCGCCAGCATGCTGCGCGCGATGCAAACAAGCTCCGCCGGTAAGGCCCGCTATAACCGCCAATACAGCGGTGGCTTCGGCGGTCTGCCCGTCAACGGGCGTGTGGGCTCGCGCTTTGGCATGCGGTACCATCCAATTCTCAAACGCAAGCGTATGCATACCGGCGTGGATATCGGCGCGCCCTCAGGCACGCCCATTCACGCGGCGGGCGCCGGTGAAGTCATCTACGCGGGCTGGCGCGGCGGTTATGGCAATACCGTCATGATTGACCATGGGCGCGGCAGAGTGACGCTCTACGCGCACATGTCCTCTATCGGTGTCCGTGTTGGACGAGTGGTCTCCCGTGGGCAGACCATTGGCCGCGTCGGCTCCACCGGGCTCTCCACCGGGCCACACCTGCACTACGAGTTGCGCATCAACGGCACGCCGGTGAATCCGCTGTAGTCATGCGCGAGAACACACCGCGTGTTCAGCTCCCCGGTTCGATAACCGGGGAGCTTTTTTCATACGTCTTCGATTGCGCTTTCCCCGCAAATCGCCGATAATGACGTTGACGAGTCAGCCCCGGCTTGCCAAACGCTGCTTGTTGGAGATTAACAATGACATCCCGCCTGCCGTTTCTGCTCATGTGTGGCCTCCTTGGCCTGTCGGCACTGCCCGTCGTAGCCGCATCACTCGCGAAAACAGTTACCATCACCGATTACATCGGAGTGGACTGGACCGATGAACTGGTGCATGAGACGCTCACCTTTTCCCACGGCGCGCTGAAAGGCGCGGCGCAGGCGCGCGTGACCGTGGGAAAGACCCCCATTCTTAGTCAGATCAGCGACGTGACGCGTCATGCCGACGGCTCGGTGAAATCCATGACCGTCTGGTTCATGGCGACCGTGCCGGCATGGGGAACGGTTGCGTATACCATCACCCCGGGCAAGGCTGGTCCGACCGGGAGCGGAGTGCAGGTCGTTGATTCAGTCATGTATGAGACGGATCATCCTTCCATTCAGAATAATCCTGGATTCGTCGAATTGGTTGCACGACTTCCGAAGCCAGTGGGCATCCGTCTGCTGAACGGGTCAAAAACGTATGATTGGCCCGTCCCCGCCGCCCAGGTGCCCGGCCCTATCCAGGGCCTGCTGTTGCCATCGGGACGTGTGACCGGCAGCGGCAAGTTCGAGGTGCCGTTTAACGTGCGATCATACACCTCGGAGACCACCGCCTCCGGTCCGCTTTTCGCGGAGGCGACGGTGCGCTATCAGTTCGACACCGGCTATTGGGCATTGACCGCGCGGGTGGTGAAGGACTCCCCGCTGGTGCAGATTCGCGAAGAGCTGGACAACGGCTGGAACGACCAGAAGACGGCGGAGATGGACCGCTTTTACACCATCACGGTGAACGGCGAAAGCTTCAAACCGGCGCAGGCCTACTACCTGGGACGTTCGGTGAAAGGACAGACCGACCTGATGGAGGGCGTACCGCAGCCGGAGATCGCTGCCTCGATGTGGCAGCCCACGACCTCCGGCACCAATGCCAGTGGCTATACGCTGTCATTCGCCGAGAACCGCACCGATTACCACCTGATCGGATGGCCCTGCTGGTCGAACGGCGTTGGAGTGGGCATCCGCTACGTGGAGCCGGGGAAGGACGCCGTCGGCTTCGTGGCGGTGCAGGCCTGCCTGCCGTTACAGGTGTATGACCAGGCCTGGGAGACGGACGGCTACGGCCGCACCAGCCCGAACGCCACCGGCAAAACGCTGGACGTGCCGGACACCGCCGCCCATCGCAGCTACGGTATCCTGCTCACATCGGCGGGGGACGATGAAAAGAAACTCGCGCTCGATTCGCTGCTGCGCGCTTCCGCAAAGGTGGGCGCCTGGCCGCTGGATGAGGTACGCCGCTGGACGCTGAACTGGCCCGATCCCATGGCTGGCGATATGTGGGCGGCGGAAACGTCGGAGGATGCGCGGGCGCTGATGACGCAGGTGCGCAACTGGATCGCCACCAAGCGCGCCACCGGCAACTTCGGCATCTACAGCATGCACGAATACTTCCTCGTCAGTCAGTGGCCGGTCAAGAATAAGGGCATCTGCGATTTGCAGACTATCTTGAACGATACCGCCAAGCTTACGGCTACCGACCGCGCAACATTGCGCCGCCAGGCCGCCTACATCGCCTATATCATGAACTCGTCGCACGTTTTCCCCTGGGGCAGTGGCGCGCACCTCGGCAACCCGAACATGTCCATCATGGCGATGAACGCCCGTGTCTACGCCAGTCAGACGGTCGAGGACCACCCGATGTTCAAGCCGTGGGGCGCGTGGACCACCGCTTTCATGCGGAACTACATCGCCCGCTTCACCCGCGAATCCGGCGCCGCTTACGAGTGCCCCTCTTACACACTGGGCGTCACCTGGAAGCAGATTGCGGAGGCCAACACCATCCTCATGCAGGCAGGCGTCGGCGATGCCTTCGAAGATTCGCGCATGCCAACGAGCCTGCGCTTCAGCATGAACTGGCTGCTGCCTCCTGATCTGCGCTTCAACGGCAAGCGCACCATCATGCCGGTGGGCAACACCTCCTATCAGTCGGTGACGCCGGAAATGGCGAAGCTGATGGTGGAATATTACAAAGAGCGCGACCCGCAACTCGCAGGCGAATACCAGTGGTTCGCCAACCAGACGCTGCCCGCTGAAAAGCAGCTTGCGATCGTGAAAGACCGCGTGCCGGAACTCGGCAGCGCCTGGTTTAAAGACTACGGCGTGGTGATGCGCCACGGCTTCGGTACCCCGTATGAAACGTATTTCCACATGATGGCTGGCAACTGCCTGGGGCACTATGAGCAGACCGATCACATGGTCTACACTCTTTACGCGAAGGGCCAGCCGGTCAATCTGCACTTCGGTAATGGCTACTTCCCAATGTTCGGGCGACCGTGGCTGCGCAACGGCATCTCGGTGGATCACCGGCCGCACTGGGCCTACGAGCGGCTCTACGCGCAGGTGAAAACCGCCGCCTTCATGCCTGCCACCGAATACGCGCACAGCGCGCTGGACATGGATGAGCTGCTGCCCCGCTGCGGCGAATATCCCGTGGACTACGGCAAGACCGATCCCGATCCGATCAAATTAGAGCCGCGGGAGGCGATGCCGCTGATGACCTGGCACCGGCAAATCATGTTCGTGAAAGATGTAGACCCGAAGGGTCCGAACTACTTTGTGGTGCGTGACTCCTTCGGTGGTAAACCGAGCAAGCCGACGGACGACACCTTCTGGTTTCTCGCCACCGGCATGACGCGCGAGGGGGATATCTTCCACTTCGACGGCCAGCTTCCGGTGGATATGGACGTCTTTGTCAATAGTCCGGCCGGCGCGCAGCCGGAGACGGGAAAATTCGGTCACGTGCAGCAGCCCTACGGGCGCATGACCGGCGATGACCTGAAGTACTACCCGAACAAAGTACGCCGTGAGGATCAGCTCTTCCTGCGCCTGAAACAGCCCGCCGGCGGCGGCTATTGCGTGGTGCTCTACCCGCGGTTGAAGGATGTGGATCCCCCGGCGGCCTACACCAGCCTGGGCGAGCACGCGGTGAAGGTGGTCACCCCACTCTCCACCGACTACCTGCTCCTCAACGCCTTCCCGGCGTCGGCGAAGGCCGACGGCGTGGAGATCACCGGCATCGCCGTCGCCGTGCGCAAGTATGAGGACGGGACGATCCACGTCACCAACAGCGAAGGTGACATGACCGTAGCAGTGGCCGGGAAGACCATCACCGGCAGCGGGGCGTTCAGCGTAACAATCACGGGCGGGAAGGTGGAAACGAAGACGTTTGGGGAGGGGGCGAAGGTGGAGGTGAAGTAGCGGAATACGGATTATCACCTCTCGATACACCGACGACGCCGAGGCTCGCATCTGGCGTCGTCGGTATTCATCAACATCTTCCCACCCTCTACTGCGCGAAGCTGAACCAGTTGATGCTGCCGTCCGGATTCTTCCAATAGAACTCCAGGTTGCCTTTCGTCAGCGTCGCGCGGCCGTTGTCCCAGGGTTTCAGCACGCCGGTGAAAAAGATCTCGTTCCCCTTTACGGTATAGGTACCGGCCTTCTCGGTGCCATTGTAGCCGTAAGTCCCGTCGGCGCGCACCACCAGCGTGCCCACCGTCTGCGCCGTGCCATGCCAGGTACCGATGAATTTCGCGGCATCACCTTTTCCCCCTGCGGGTTTTGGGTCCGGTTTCGCTGGCGACGGGTCCGGCCGCACGGTGCCCGGCGGGATGAAGGTGCCCTTCGCCGGGTCAATCTTGATCGCCGACACCGCGTCACCATTGAACAAGAATGTCAGGGCATACTGGTCAAACGTGACCTTATACTGGTCATACACCCACTGTCCGCCGCGCGGGTAGGCGGTCAGCACGTCTGTCTTCGGACTGCCGGCGCTAATGCCTCCGGCCAGCCGGATGTTCTTCTTGATGGTGAAATGGGTGATCTGTGTGCCGGCGGCGTTGAACATCACCGCGAAATCGTCATACCCCATGCCCCCACCCCAGAAGCGATCATCCATCGCCGGTTTGCCGAATTTCGCGATAACCTGGTCTGCGGTCATACTTAACTCTAGCCGATTGGAGAGCGGTTCCACCGCCGAGGTTAGCGAGGGCTTGGCATCGGGAGCGGGTTTCGCGGGGTCCGAAACCGGGACGGCGCCACCGTCGAGTTTCAAATTGCGGGTGAACTGCACCATGTTCGGGAGGTTGGTGATGAACTCCTCCGGGCGGGTCGCGGCGTAGGCCACCACCTGGCCGGTCTCGCCCTGCCGCATGCCGGTATATGCCATGTGAATGCGCTTGCCGTCCGGCTTTTCGACAATCATCGTGGTGAAGAGCTGCGGATCGCCGGCCGTGCTCTGCTGCTGCAGCACCGGCCCTTTTGCCACCATCTTCACGCCCGTATCGAGATGGCGGGCGATGGCTTTTTCGAACCAGGCGTAGGTGGCGTCGGTCACCGATTCCGGCGACATCATCATGATGATGCACAGGTTCTCCAATGTCATGTCGGGCGGCGTGAAAATCAGTGCAGTGCCCTCCTTCATGGGCTCCCACTCCGCCAGCGGCTGGTACTGCAGGATACCCATGCGCTGATATGGTGGAGCCGGCGATAACCCGCCACCCGGCTCCAGCGTGCGCGCCACCTGATAGAGCGGTGTTGTTCCACCGCCGTGATACACCTCAACCGTCGGCGCGTGATACGGGTCTACCGTCTTTCCCTGCCGTGGGGCGATGGTATCCGCCGGCGTGACCGCGGGCGTGGCCGCAGGCTTCTCCGGCTGGATAGTATCGGCCTGATACACCTCAATGGCCGAAACCGGATTCACGAAGCATGCCAGTATGCACGGGACGACGAGAAACGAGAGCAGGATGCGCATGATGGGCCACTCTCCTTGAGGAGTAATAGCGCATAATAGAGTTATCCATGGTATTTGTCAACTAACAGCGGCGCGTGTAAGAACACGCCGCCAGATGAGTTGATGAATGTTATCCGTTTGCGTCTATCCTGACTTTCAGCCGTCGTTCATCCCCGCAATCGGGGGTGAGCCGCACGGTCGTATCACCGAAGCGATAGCACACTTCATCCGGCCTTCCCAGGTGGAGCGCGATGAACGCGCGGACGTCGTCACCGGCGAAGTCGTCGGTACGCAGCACGCGGTCGC